>CAZWME010000134.1:0-8286 GCA_964634515.1 uncultured Pirellulales bacterium
CAATCAACGCCAGCAGTGAGATGATTTGTAATATAGAACGCATTTTAATTCTCCTGTTATTGAGGCGCGGCGGAACGCAGTTTCTTCTGGTAAAACTTACTCAGTACGATGTACAAAAAGGCGGCAACGAACCAGCCGGGTAGTGAAACGAAGAAAATCTGAACGCCGGCGAACTTCACCAACACCCAGGCAATCGCCAGAGTTATGAACCAGGCCAGGCCGGCGGCCCAGTTGAAGGTCTTTCCGCTCAGTTCGGCGTAGTAACTCTGCATACCGAACTTCCGAATGAGCCAGAAATCGACGAAGATAACCGCGCCCATCGGCATAAGGACCAAACCGTAAAGTGCAACAAAGCCCAGCAGTTTCATTGCGATAGCCGGGAACATTCCGGCGATTGTCGCAATGGCGCCGGTTATAAGCGTTACCTTAAAACGCGAGGATTTCGGCGATAGTGCCTGGAACGCCAGTCCCGCACGGTAGATTGTCGGATTGGCTGTCGTCCAGCCGGCGATAATCACACACAGCAGACCTGCCAGCCCAGCGGCGCGATACGCCAGGGGACCCGGCAGCACATCCGTGTCGGTGGGATTCAAGTGCAATTGATAAGCATAGAGGATTGAGGCGCTGATCCAGGCCATAAAGTGTCCCACATACATACCGGCGCCGCTGGCGACACCATACCAGCTCTTGCGGGCAAATCGGAAAACGGAAAGGTCGCTCATGCCGACGTGCATGGCCATGTTGCAGAACCATCCAAAAAACATCACATGCCAGAAGGTGAATTTCACCTGCCCTTCCTGTGGCGGGCCGCCCTTCCATATTTGTGTCTTAGCCAGGTGCCAGACATCACTCAGTGAGCCGATCTCCGTGCCGGTTGCCTCGATAAACTGCCGAAGGCCCACAAAGCCGAATACCAGAAACACGAGGACCATCCACGGAGCGGCTATATTGGCAAACTTAGCGACGGTTTGATAGCCGTAGGCGGCAACAATGGCAATGAGGCCGCCGGCAACAGCGACAGCTAATACCCAGCCGATACTATTTGGATAAAAGTCATTGAGTCCCGGCATTTTGAACTCGAACCAGACCCCAAGAGCCGTGGCAGAGACTGTTACCATCGCCCCGGCGAGGAAGCAGAACATCACGCCATTTGCAAGATTGTAGAGGATAACAAGCTTTCGGCCGCAGATTTTCTCCAGTTGATAGTAGAGGGTCAGACGGCTGCGCGTGGCGATAGGCGCACACATCAACATCCAGCTAAGGACCGCCAGGGCATTGCCGAGAAGAAGGCCAATAACCAGGTCGAATGCACTGACACCAGCGGCGACAAATAGCGGCCCGAGCATCAACTCGGTTCCAGCACAATGCTCGCCGGCGTACATTCCGATGAAGCTCTTGAAGCCGAGCAGGGCGCTTTTTGGCACCGGTTCGCGTTCAAACTCACTTTTACTCTGCGCTTGCTGCGAGGACTGTTCGGTATCCATATCGTCTTCCTTAATATAAACCGTGTACCGTACGCGCTTTAACGGCGCTTAGCGAGAACATCCTTTTCATAAGCTTTGACCTCATCCAGCCATGTCTGGGCCGGTGGAACTTCCATTTTCGTGCAGTAGTAATCCCATACTGCGCCGAAGGGCATTGTCTTTAGCTCTTCGAGCATCGCCAGACGCTCGGTATAATTATCTGCAAGCTCTATCTCCCGGAGCATCTGCACCGGCTCCAAGAGGGCAATCATCAGCGCCTTTATCATGCAACGCGTACCAATGACCCAGGCTGCTATGCGGTTAATGCTGGCGTCGAAAAAATCAAGGCCGATGTGCACCCTTTGAAGATAATCGCCGCGGACAATCTGCTGGGCAATGGCACGAAGCTCATCCGAGAGAATAACCACATGGTCGCTGTCCCAGCGTACCCCCCTGCTGACGTGGAGCAGTATTTCGTCGAGAAATGTCAGGACGGATGATATCTTGTCGGATACAACTTCCGTCGGATGAAAATGGCCGGTGTCGAGGCAGAGCAGGGTTTTATTTTCGAGTGCATAACTCAAATAGAATTCATGCGAGCCGACAACATAACTTTCCGAGCCGAGACCGAAGAGTTTGCACTCGACCGCATCCAGATTGCAGTTTTTATCCATCGGTTCGGCGAATATCTCATCCAATGATTGTTTGAGGCGATGGCGAGGTCCCTTGCGGTCAACGGGAACATCTTTATATCCATCCGGAATCCATACATTAGTGACACAGGGCGTTCCCAACTGCTTTCCCATTGCAGCGCCGATTTTGCGGCACACAATACCGTGCTCAATCCAGAATCTGCGAACCTGCTCATCGGCGCTGGACAAAGTGAAACCGCTTTCAGCTTTCGGATGCGAAAAGAAGGAGCCGTTGAAATCCATTCCCAGGCCGTTTGCCTTGGCCCAGTCAATCCAGGTGGTAAAATGCTCCGGGGACAACTCGTTACGCTCGACTTTGCCTTTTGTCTCGGCGTACATCGCGTGCAGGTTCAGTCGATGTTTGCCCGGTATCAGGCTTAGCGTCTTTTCCAGATCCGTACGCAGCTCATCGGCTGTCCGCGCTTTGCCGGGGTAGGCACCGGTTGCCATTATGCCGCCGCCGAGAGTTTCCTGGGCTTTATCGAATCCTCCAACATCATCACCCTGCCAGCAATGCAATGATATCGCTATGCCGCTGAGCTTTTGAATTGCCTTTTCCGTATCAACACCAAGCTCGGCATATCGCTGCTTCGCCAGTTCGTATGTTTTTTCAATCTCTTTCATACCAGCCATTTTATATGGACCTCTTCAAAGATTAATATCTGCAATAATTCAATGTTTCAGAGATTCTTGAGCAGGCAGTTTCGGGAACCGCGCATGAGGTTCGGCCTGATACCAGTAGGCAACCGAAGAAAGGTCGTCTTTCAATGGCAGGTATCTTCCCTCGCTTTGCCAGCCCAGCGCCTGCATGGTTACTTTCAGGTCCTCTTCGAATCTTATCGGGTCCTGAATGTGCCAGCGGTACAGACCAAAACGCGGCTGCGTTTCGGACTCTATGACCTGCGGCATACCCGTGTAAGGGCTGCTGAATTCCTCATAGCCTCTGCCCTGGAATTTGCTGAAACCATAAGAGCCGCAGAAATAATCTTCTGTGCCGGTACCGCAAATTGTGGGAAATTTTGTGTCGCCATCCATAAAGAATTTAATTTCCCCTTCACCCCACCAGCCGGGACTGTTCGAGCCCCAGACCATATATGTTCCGACGTATTGGCCTTTTCCGCGAACACCGTCAAGAATAGTATAATCCTGCTTGTAAGGAAGCGGATTTACGCGGCGAAACTGAGCGTGAAAATAAGCCGCGTCCTTCGGGACATCGGTGATTGTGTAGTCTATCTGATAATACAGCACCATCGGTTTGGCGTCGATATTAGTCATAGTAATTTTACAGCGTTTGCGAAAGGGCATCACCCAGTAACAGTTGAATCCGCTCTTGGGATTGACACAGACCGCCAGAGAATTGACCCCGGTATACTTGCCCATACCGCAGGCAAAGAAATCTCCCGCCGGGCATTCAACGGAAGGTTCCTCTTCCCCGTCCCAGTAAATCCGCAGAATGTTAAAGCGGTTGTTTCCGGTCGGAGTCATCCATATATGCTGGACGGCGCCGCAGCCTTCGATGTCAGCCATCAGGAATGTCTGGCCCGGGTTAATTCTTACCGAAGGAGAGACTTTCCATGTCTGGCCTAATTCACGGGCGGCATTTGCACCGGTACCCTTTGTTGCCATTCCTCCCTTGCCCTTTTCGCCGGTGAAGTTTTCAGGGCTAACCGAGCGAGTTTTTGCAGAGGACAAACGTGCCAGATTGCCCAGGCCCATTTCGAGGCCGCTGAATCCTGAGTTCTGCTGTTCACAGCCAATCATCAACAAAGCAACCAGTAAAAATCCGCACACCAAACAAACACTTCGCTTTTTCGTTACAACCGTCCGCCCAAATCTTCTGATTCGTTTTGTTAGCTGTTTCATAATTTGTCCTTTCCTGAAAAGGTTATCCCCCTTATAAGGATTTCAATAAAGTTCCAAAAGTTTCTGCTCGGCCTCTTTCGTCCACAGACCGTCATTTAGACACTCGGCAACCTGGGGCATTTTTTCGTTCATCTTATCAAGCGGCACGAGGGGCAAATCTTTGCAGGCCGGATAAACGACAATCTTGCCTGCTATTGTACGATTTTCGACAGCCCGAATGCCATCAGTTGCACCGGCAAGGCCGGATACAGCGGCGACACTGAGATTGGTATCGAGTTGGCCTGATTCGGCTTTTTCCAGCATTCGCTTCATATCTTCCAATGTTGAGCCGCTGGTACCGATGAAGTATAATTGCTTTTCGATACAAGCATCAAGGTCAATCTTGCCTGTAATGGTGGCGGGGATGCCGGCGAAGATGTTTATCAATCCGTGCTCGGCGGCATTAGTCACAGAGGCGGCAACCAAAGCCGGAACCGGAGCCATCAAAACAGTGTAGTCAAATGCCTCATCAATCTTTTCCTTAGTGGGATTGAATGTCCTGTACGTAACATCGTTTTTCTCAGCCAAAGGGGCAGCAATTTTTGTCAGCGTAGCCAGACGATTGTCATCCACATCAGAAGCAAAAAGGCTGACGCCTTCAATGCCCTGGCAGATGTTTCGGATGACGTGCATCATACCCATCGGGCCGCCGGCTCCGACGACATTAATTCTGTCTCCGGGGCGAATTTCGTCTGTTTTGGGAATCACTTTCATAGACTCGGCCGGATTCGAACCTTTAGTGCCTATGATTCGAATGCCGCCATAGTGAACCCTCCCAATCAAAGTAACAACTTTTCTGCCGAATCTATCGCCGCAAAGGACGATATTTAGAATGCCATTTAAGGCAACTTTTGCAAATAAGATTTCAACAACTTTAGCATCAGAACCGAAATAGATTATGTCATCATAGCCGGCATCGGAAAGCATTGATATGCTTGTCGCTCTATCGGTTGTGATTTCCAATTCAGCCGGTATTGGCGCCTCTGAGAGCCATGTTATTTGAGAGGGCTTTCCATAGCGGCTAAACAGATTTTGAAAAGTATCCGCGGTGATCTCGGTATCAGCAACGATAAGCATGTGGCCATCTTTTTTCAAATTTGTGCGTTCGGTGGATACATAGGCATCTTCAACACAGGCCCAGGGCTCCACCAGAGCTACGGCCGAGCCGGAAAGCTCCTCACTGACAGGTAAAAGCATCGAGTCACCTTGCGGCGAGGTTATGATTCTTTCATCCATCAGCACATATTCAGCAAGGGCACCTTCGAAATTGTATCCGAAAGCCCCGTTGGAAGTGGCGGTGCGCACCCAGCGGTAATCGGTCTGTACAAGGAAGCGCTCGCCGGGCTGAAAATCCCGCACCTCCGGGCCAATTGCCTCAATCCTGACGACCGTTTCATGGCCTGGGACTGTCGGCGCCTCGCCGGGGACATAACTTGGTATCTCTATCAGGATATCAGGGTCAACGCCGGAAACAACTCTGCTCTTGCGGACATGTGAGGAAAACTGCTTCAGTAATTTAAGGTCGGAAAAACAAAGTCCAACCGCTTCGACACGACAAAGAATCTGATGAGGGCCTGGTGCGTAAACCTCTTTTGATTTATTCAGGACAAGCTCATCCGGACCCACCAACTGCACGGCGTATTGTGTTTCGGGTATATCTGTCATAGTACGTCTTTCTTTTCTCGTGTTTTGGTTCACGAGTTATATTTTACTTTTTCTAATACTTCTTCAGCAGTAACGTCCTCATTTAAGCCGATAAGCGTATCTTCGTTCTTCGGTTTAAGGGCGATTCCAAGCTGTTCAAAAAATTTATTTTTTTCGACAATGTTATTAAAGTTTTTCTTTGCCCATTCGCTTGTGTAACCAAGGCCGGATTTTTGTTGGAGCACCGAGTGGGCGTAAAAAATGTGGGCGCTTTTAAGAAATACCGGCACTAACGGCGAAAGCTCTTCGGTTTTATAATCGTCCACGAATTTCTGCCCGGGGCTGTTCATCTCGGTCCCGACAACAACGGGTAGGTGCCGCTTTTCGGCGAGTTCAATCACATGATAGAGATTATCCGTTTTTTCATTTTTGGCCCCGGGGGTATAATTGCGGTCGGGGATGACGTTAATTGCGGCAGCACCGGTGCTCATAGCAACATCCAAAAGCTCTTCGATGTCTTTTTCGCCCTGGCTCGTGCCATCCAGCCAGGTATGTACCGGGATTGCGCCGGAAGCCAGAATAAATCGGTTCGTATCGGCCATCAGCGGAAAGGAGCCTTTGTCGGGCGGTATATAACCGACACCGCCACGTTTCATAGTTTTCGCTCGAATTGCATCCAGCAATTTTCTGCCATGGGGTAATGCCGACGGCTCTATCTCAACACCCAGTTTCTCAGACCAGAATTTCGCGAGTTCATCTTTATCACCGAAGATTTTTTTTGCCTTCTGTGCGTAGGCAAAGCACATATGCCTTTCGGTGGCGTTGCCGCCCGGCGTCAAAACAAGCACGTCCTTTTCGTAATCCAGCTCCACAGGCTTTAGGTGTTGATTTACCCGCCCCATCAAGTCCTGATTTCTCTGCTGTGCGGTCCGGCGAAGGTTAAGCAGGAACTGTTTCTGTTCGCCCTGCAATTGTGCCTTTGGAAATCCGACACCCATGTGGTATGAGATACCCGGTTCACCGGGAGAGTTTATTACTCTTGTAGCAAATTCCGGCACATAAACCCTTGTCTCCAGGCCGGCACAGGCTTTAAGACCAAGCATTTGGGCGGCGGCAAGAAATTCCTCCAGGGCATCGAGCACATCAAAATCCACCACACCCGCAACGGCCAATCCGGCCTTGCGAGCCAGCCAGGCAAATTTGCTGGGAGAATAGCTATAAGTGTTGTAAGAAAAAAAAGTATGGCAGTGCAGATTAATATCCGTGCCTGCTTCGGGCAAATCGATTTCACCCGCCTGAGCTTTTTCGCAAAGCGCAGTCAAAGCCTGCTTTCTTTCGTCAGGGTCGAAACTATCCAGCTTACGTTCGAGTTCCTCAATCAAAATATACCTTTCTTTTGTTGGTAAATGCCTTTGTGTCCTATGCTCTACGTACTTTGTCGTATTGTTTATCCCACCGAGAGACATCCTGTGGCTGATATTCTTTAAGGTTAAACGAGTTGCGTACAATTTCTCTGGCATGTTCGAGGGATTTTATTTGTCCGGTTGCCCTTGCCTGCATAAGGACATTGCCACTGGCGGTTGCTTCTATCGGGCCGGTGATTACCTTCTTTCCAAGGGCGTTGGCTGTGAATTGACAAAGTAATTCGTTCTGTATGCCCCCGCCGACAATATGCAGTGTTTCAATCGTATTTCCAGAAGCATCTTCTATGGCTTCCATCACGGAGCGATACTTAATTACAAGGCTTTCCAGTATTGTTCTTATCATTTGCCCCTTGTCGTCGATTGGGTCCTGGCCCGTCTCTTTGAGGTAATCATTTATTCTTTTCGTCATATCTCCGGGTGCAAGGAATCGACCGTCATCAACATCAATGTACCTGGTAAACGGTTCGGCCTCATCGGCCATGGCCGCCAGGTCCGTATAGGTCAGGTCTGTTCCCTCCCGCTGCCATCGTCTCCTGCATTCCTGCATCAGCCAGAGCCCCATTATGTTTTTGAGAAGCCGAATTGTGTTGTCAACTCCACCCTCATTCGTAAACTCATACTGAAAGGTCTTATCATTGACAATTGCGCCGGGCACTTCAACGCCCATAAGGGACCATGTTCCGGACGAAAGATATGCCCAGTTGGCATCTCCGGAAGCGGGCACTGCAACGACGGCTGAAGCAGTATCGTGCGAGCCGATGGCAATAACCGGTACCGGGCCGCAGCCAAGCTCTATTCCTATCCTGGAAGACAACTGGCCAACAACAGTGCCGGGCCGGACGATTCTGGGCATGATGCCAATCGGCAAAGACAGCTTATCCAGGACATCTTTGGACCATTTGCCTGTTCTCATATCCATAAATTGTGAGGTGCTTGCAAGTGTGTATTCGGCAAAAATCTTGCCGCACAGATAGTAGGAAACCAAATCGGCAATGAAAACCAGTTTCGTAGCTGTGGCAAGGGCAATCGAATTATTCAGACGCATTGCGAGCAGTTGATATAGGCTGTTTAGCTGCATAAACTGAATGCCGGTGTTTTCATAGATGTCGCGTTTGCTTATCATCTCAAACGCCTTTTCCCTCATCCCGTTGGTCTGGCTGT
>CAZWME010000134.1:8296-9031 GCA_964634515.1 uncultured Pirellulales bacterium
AGCAGGCCAAAATCTACACCCCAGCTATCGACCCCTATACCCCAGACCTGAGTGCCGGCGACTTTTGCCGCTTTGGCTATGCCGGATTTAATCTCCGACAACAGTTTGTTAAAATCCCAGCGCAGCGAACCGTTTTCTTCGATAGGCCCATTACTGAAACGATGAATTTCCTCGAGAATAAGTTTCCGTGCAGAAACCGAACCAAGCATTACTCTGCCGCTCTCGGCGCCGAGGTCAACGGCGATATATTTTTTTATTTCCGCCATCGTCAACTCCTTATAACAAATGTTTAATTCTGAAGAAAAGATTTTATAACCCAGATTCCCTCCTTTTGCAACCGAAAATCGAGATATGGAAAAAGGAAAAAGCGGCTTTGTTGTAGAAATGGAGTTATAGACGCTGAAAATATGAAATGTGTTATTAATTCCGCTGGAAGCGCGTTTTTGCCTGGCCGATAAGATAAAAACTACCGGTAATACAAATCAAGTCTTCTTTGCTGACGGCGCTTTTGGCGAGCTGCAGCGCCTGACCCAAACTAGAGGCGGTCTGGCACATTTTTCCGCATATCTCGGTGTACATTTCCGCTAAATCCTCCGGCGAAACTGCTTTAGGAGAATTGCTGCGAGTGAAAATGACCTTATCAGCACCGTATTGTAATTTTTGCAGCATTCCTCTGACGTCCTTGTCAGAGTTGCAGCCGAAGATTACGACCATAGAATCGTAAGGAATATTCTG
>CAZWME010000135.1:0-8963 GCA_964634515.1 uncultured Pirellulales bacterium
AAAAGACAAAAAAAGACTTCAAGAACAAATAAAAGAACAGGAAAAAATATGTTGGTACCATGGGAAAAGTGATCCTATTATACTTCAAGTGGAGAAAGTAATCTCGAATATAGAGGAAATTTGCAGGCCAATAATCATAGGTAAAAATAAATTATGATTTTCTCTATGTTCTCTGTGCCCTCTGTGGCAAGAAGGAAAGATTTATGTCAAAAGACAATGGATTATTAGCATCTGTCAGTGATACTTCGACTGAGAGTGAATTTTTCTCGCCGATGCCGGAAGGCTATAAAAAAGGTAAGGCCCGCTATTGTTTTGTTTTGGGTACTGTGATGAGCGGACTGGGCAAGGGGATATTTTCTTCCTGCCTTGCAAAGCTGATGCAGGACAAAGGTCTTAAAGTCGCTCCGATAAAGCTCGAAGGTTATTTGAATATAGATTCCGGCACGCTGAATCCATACCGACACGGCGAGGTATTTGTCTTAGATGACGGTATGGAATGCGATATGGATTTGGGCACTTACGAGAGGATGCTCGATCAGAATTTGAGCAGAGCGAATTTCACTACGAGCGGGCAGATATTCAGCTCTATCCTCAACAAGGAACGTCACGGTGACTATCTCGGCAGGGACGTTCAGATGATTCCTCACGTTACCGGCGAGGTAAAAATGAAACTGCGTCGATTGGCGATGGAATCCGATGCCGATATCGTCTTCGTGGAAATTGGTGGGACCGTCGGCGATTTGGAAAATGCCTATTATATCGAGGCGATGCGCGAGCTGGCATACGAGGAGGGGCCGAACAGTTGCTGCTTCGTCGCCTTGACCTATATACTGGAGCCTAAAACACTCGGCGAGCAGAAATCGAAGGCTGCTCAGCTCGGAATTAAGCAGCTTATGCAGTTGGGTATTCAGCCGCATATAATTGCATGCAGAGCAAGCAATCCGACCACTGACAAGGTACGGCAGAAAATAAGTGTTTATAGCAATGTTCCGTTTGAAAGAGTCATAAGTCTGCCGGATACGGCCAGTATATATATGATACCGGCCATGCTCAGAGAAGTCGGTATGGATTTCGAGGTAGCAAGACTGCTAAAAATAGACGACAGAATCAAACTGCGCCCGGAGCGCAAGGCCTGGGCAAAATGGTGCGATTTCACGGACAGAATCGGCTCTGCCAGACGGGAGATTACCATCGGTATCACCGGTAAATACACATCGGTCCGTGACAGTTATGCCTCGATAATCAATGCCCTCGAACACGCAGGTATTGCTTTGGCTGCCGAGGTTAAAATAAAATGGATCGAAACGACCTCAGTCACCGATGAAAACGCAGTGGACAATATGGCAGATGTTGATGGGATTATTGTTCCGGGCGGCTTCGGAACCAGAGGGGCCGAAGGAAAAATCACCTGTGTAAAATATGCCAGAGAAAATAATATTCCCTATCTCGGATTATGCTTCGGCTTTCAAATGGCAGTTATAGAATTTGCCCGTAACGTTTGTGGCCTGGCGGAGGCCAACAGTACAGAGATTGAGCCGGATTGCTCGGAGCCTGTAATCGATATACTGCCGGAGCAGAAAAAAATAGAGGGTCTGGGTGGAAATATGCGGCTCGGTGGAAGGGACATTGAATTAAAGCCTGAGACATTGGCGTGGGAGCTTTTTGGCAAAACAAATTCGGTCAGAATGCGATTCAGGCACCGTTACGAGGTTGACCCGCGTTATATCCAGCAATTGGAGCAGGGCGGTCTTGTCTTTTCCGGAAAAGCACCCAATCACCCGATTATGCAGATACTCGAGCTTCCATCCCATCGGTATTTCATAGGTACTCAGGCGCATCCCTGCCTGACATCCAGGCCGCTCAAACCGCAACCGATGTTTGTGGGACTTGTCGCAGCGGCAATGCAGAAACATTACCCGGATGAAAAACTTCCCGATTGCAAAGCACTCTATTGCTAATTTAGCCTGCAACTGTTTTTCATCCACCCTATATAAATAAATAGACGAAAACACCAAATTTGTGTCTTGACAATGGGCGGGGGTATAAAACTCACACTATTGTTGTTACAATTGTTAATGTCCCCAGAACAATTGTAAGTATGGCGATAGCTAACTTAAGTCTATTAGTGCTAATATATTTTACGCTTTTGGCAGAAAAAGGTACCGATAAAACGGCACCGGTGACAATATAAGGCGCAAGTCTCCAGTCAACAGGATTAGTCCTGATGAGAGTATATGCAAGGACCCCTACTAAACATGTTAAACCTTCGGCTAATGAAGTAATCCCGACAGCACTTTTACCATGGATTCCAGAGAGAATCTGTCCGCTTGTTACGACAGGACCATAACCGCCGCCACTCATACCTTTATTAAAGGAAGCAAGAAAACCTAAAAAGAAAATCTTTTTTGGGGAAAACTTAAAATTCTTTTTATTGAGAATAAGAATAATTAAACCCATCGAGAGGACAAGAACACCAATATATAACTTAAGCCAGAATTTCGGAATATTAACGGCTATAAAAACGGCAATCAGCGTGCCTATAATGCTGCAACTCGCCAGAAGCAAGACGATCTTTGAGTGAAACGAAAGGGTATTTCGTAAACCATTAAAAAAACCATGAGATCTTATCAAGTCTTTAATTTTAACTATATCCATAGTCTTAGGTTTGAAATCAACATTTCCTTCAAAGTGATGTAAAATACCGGCGAGTATTCCGCTAACCAGCTCCGACAGTAAAACCGCTGGTACAATTTGCATCGGGGAAAAACCAACGAGCAAAAGAACAGGCGTAAGAGTCGTTCCATATCCCATTCCCAGTGTTGAGTCAACATACTCGCAAATAAATGCACCGATAACTATCACAAAAATAAACCCTACTGCCAATTCCATATGACATCCTCTTAAATATTTAGGGAACCTCTAAAAATTCATTTTTACTGCGAACGGCTGCAATTTCCTCTCGCTGCGTTGTCGGTTCACAATTCGTCCTCGACGTAGCTTTGGCTACAACTGCTGCGATTTTGAACCTCCGCCTTGCGAGAGAAAATATCGCTCGTTCTCGTTACTAAAGCAATTTTTAGAGGCCCCCTTTATTTATTCGTAATTAACTTTTATTGTGAACACTTAAATAATATCTGATAGTTTTAGTGCTTCGAGTCTTTCAGAAATATAATCACGTATCTCCCCAAATATCTTCATAATTTTTTTCTCTTTTGACAAAGGAGTGTCGGAGAAAAAGTATCTGCTCACTGAAGCCGTAGCAGCCAGGGCGCCGTCCATTAACCTGATTATCTCTGCTATACTTATTTGCGAGGCCGGTTTACTTAACTTGTATCCGCCACCGGCACCTCGTTTGGTCTCTATGTAATGATTTTGTCTTAAAATTAAGAACAAAAGCTCCAAATATTTCTTTGAAATATCGCACTTCGAGCAAATCTCTTCTATCTTTATGAAACCTTTCTTCTCATTACGAGCAATGTAGATAAGTGCAAGAATCGTATATTCACTTTTTGTTGTTAGTTTCATGATACACTCCATTTATATAGTTAGTCTATAGACATTATAGATAATAGTATTCCAAAAGTCAACAAAGAAACTTGATTTTTTCTTTTTTTGCTCTTCTAAGACGTTTTCTATTTTGTTTAAGAGCCGTTTTTTTAAAATACGTGTTTTCGCAGTTTATTATTTATATAATAGAATGAGAGTATGGGATATGAAACAAACAGAAAAAAACCTGGAGCAAATCCCCGGGGTGGGTAAAAGAATCGCCCGGGAAATGCAAAATATCGGTATTTGCTCAGTTGGTCAGCTCAAAGGAAAGAAGCCCGAAAAACTTTATCAAAAACTTTCCGATTTTAAGGCAACTCCGGTTGACAGATGTATGCTCTATGTACTGCGCTGTGCGGTGTACTACGCCTCAAACACCAAGCATGATCCGGAGCTATTAAAATGGTGGAATTGGAAAGACAAGAACTGTTGAGGTTATCTTCTCATCTCGGGCGTGTCGGGCTCGATGTGTACTGTGATGTTCACCGGACGAGAAATCTCCTCATCCAGAGCATTCTCCAGACTCTCGGCTATCTCGTGGGCGGCGGCAATATTCAACTTTGGGTCAACAAGGATATGCAGGTCTATAAAAACTTCTCTGCCGACCGTGCGGGTGCGCAATTTGTGCCAATGTCGTATCGAAGAATCAGAGTTGATTATCTGTTTGATATGCTCGATTGTATCGGTGTCGATAGCGCTTTCTGCCAACTCCCGCATACAATCACCGATTATACGAACACCGACCAAAATTATCATAAGACCAACAGCGGCGGCGGCGGTCTGGTCGCCATGGCCAAAGCCAAATTTCAGTGATATGAATCCTATCACAACCGCTATTGAACTGAAAGCGTCGCTGCGATGATGCCAGGCATTAGCGTAAAGTGCAGGGCTGTTAGACCGAATTGCGGCTTTTTGAGTGACTCTATAGAGCCATTCTTTTGCGGCAATTGAAAATGCTGCGGCTATGAGAACTCCGAACCGAGGGGTAGTAGTTTCATCTCTGGCTATAGCCATAGTGGCATGGTAAATCATTGCCCCCCCAACAAAAATTACAATTAGCGCAACCAGGCCGGCAGAGAAAGTTTCCACTCGGCCATGGCCGTATGGGTGGCTCTGGTCAGGCTCTTTCGAACTCAAACGCAAACCCAATAGCACAACAGCATCGGTGGCTATATCAGACAGTGAATGTATGCCGTCGGCCAAGAGCGCCAGTGAACCCGATAGCAAACCTATAACAACCTTAACGACTGTCAGGACAACATTTATCACCATGCCAAGATATGTGACAGATTTTATTTGCCTGCCGGCAATTATTTGTTTGCTGTTGCCCATGACTCTATTAATCCGACACTTCTCTTCGTATCCTCAAGACTTCATCTACATATTTTTCAGCCGTACACCGGTCTTTAGCCTCAACGATGATTCTTATTACAGGTTCGGTATTACTGGCCCTCAAGTGCAACCAGCCATCTTCAAAATCGAATCTACAGCCGTCGGTTGTATCGAGCTTTGCATCAGCAAAGGCTTTCTTTGTCAAATTAAAGATTTGTTGGGCCTGTAACGTATCGGCAGTGAATTTGTCTTTGCTCATATAATAGCCGCCAATCTCATCGACCAATTGGCTTATCGTTTTTCCCGTCTCAGCCATCAATTGCAGGACAAGAGCAATACCCACAAGACTATCGCGGATCGGCCCTACTCGCAAATCAATCACTCCGCCGTTACCCTCTCCTCCGATGATACAATCGTGCTCGAACATCGCCGCGGCTACATGGGCCTCACCGACGGCGGTGCGGACAACCTGGCCGCCAACCTTTTCAGCTATATCATCAATCATTCTCGAAGTCGAAAGATTCGTAGCCGCCTTCCCCGTTTTTTTGCTGAAAATATATTTTGCAGACAAAGCAAGCGAATACTCTTCACCTATATAGCTTCCGTTCTCGTCAACAATTGCCAATCTGTCAGCGTCCGGGTCCTGAGCAAAACCGATATCAGCTCCTTCGGTCTTTACTATTTCACATAGGCCCTTTAAGTTCTCGGCAATCGGTTCGGGTGGATGAGCAAACAATCCTGTAGGTTCATCGTTTATCGGAAAAACTTCACAGCCAAGCTCGGCTAACAACATTTTGGTTATCCGCCCACCCGCCCCATTGACGCTGTCCAGAATAACTTTAAAATTTTTTGCTGCGATTATGTCTCTGTCGATAATTGCTAAAACCTTGTTGATGTGAGTAATATCGGTCTGCTCGCTGGACGTTATTTTGCCACAATCGGATGAATCTGCTAAATCAAAATGTTTGTCGAAAAAATATTGCCTGATTTGTTTTGCGGCATCGCTCGGCGGAGCAACACCATTGCCAAGCAGCAGCTTGATGCCATTATATTGGCCCGGATTATGCGAGGCCGTTATAACCACGCCGCCTGCACAGCCAAGCTCCCTTAGCATAACCCCTATGCTAGGCGTAGTTGCAATCCCCAAATCAATCACGTTAATTCCAACACCACACAATCCTTGTGCAACAGCGGAGAAAAGCTGCTTACCGCTGGGCCGTGAATCCCTTCCGATGGAAACTGAAATTTCCCCCTTTTTTTCCGCGCAGGTCTTTTTTAAGAAAGTACCGAACGCACGTCCATAATCTGCGGCGACAGAATCAGTAAGGTTTTCCCCTACGATACCCCTCATACCGCTGACACTAATTATTAACTGTTCAGCCAAATCGAAAACTCCGTGCGAACATCAAATCTTGCTTGTTCATCGCAGCTTCAGCGAAGGAGGAAGAATTAGTCCAGTTTGCAAACATACATCTCATTGACAAACTCAAGCTTGCCGAGTTCTTCAATCGCTTTTGAGTCTGGTTCCTTGTCGAGACTGACGGCAAGAATAGCTTTTTGCTGGGCCGGCTTTTGTCCAACGCCCATAGTGCAGATATTGATATTATGCCTGCCGCAGAGCATACCAACCGAACCAATGACACCGGGTTTGTCGTCGTTAAAGATAACCAGAACCGCCCCACGCGGAGTCATTTCTACATTAAATCCATCGATTTCAATAATCCGCAAAAGCGTTCCTCCGAAGACCGAGCCAGTTACTGTGTGCGTAACCTTATCCGTAACGACTTTGGCGCTAAAGCTTGAAGATAAGTCTTTAGCCTCGGTATTTTTTGTTTCGTCTATACTTATGCCGCGTTCCTTAGCCAAAACCGGAGTGTTGACCATATTCAACGGCATTTCAAAGTGTTTCTGCAATAAACCTATGGCAAAATTAAGAGTCACCTGTTCGACCGCCACTTCGGCAATAGAGCCGCGGTACTGCACCTCAATAGTCTTAATTTTTCCAGGCCCAATCGTGCTGATAACTGTCCCGATTCTACGAGCAAGTTCCGCATACTGGCTCACTATTGGCGGCAGAATCCCAGTAGTAGATGGTGCATTAAGGGCATTTTTGACCGGACCGCCTTTAATGGCATCGACAATGATTCGAGCAGCTTCGACAGCAACTTCAATTTGAGCTTCGCTGGTACTGGCACCTAAATGCGGCGTAACAACGCAATTCTCAAACTCAGCAAAGCGTGTATTCTCGGGCGGCTCTTTTGGATAAACATCGAGCGCGGCACCGGCGATACGTTTGGCGGCAAGGGCATCATAAAGTGCATCTTCGTTAATAATACCCCCGCGTGCGCAGTTGATTAACCGAGCTGTGGATTTCATCTTTTCAATCTGTTCTGCACCAATCATATTCAGTGTCTGTTCATTCCTCGGTACGTGAACGCTGATAAAGTCTGCTTCGGTGAAGATTTGCTCTACGTTATCGCTGATTTCGATCCCTTTTTTAACCGCATCAGGGGGTGTAGCTAACGGGTCAAAACCCAATATTTTCATATTGAAACCTTTTGCCATTTCCGCCACGGCCATACCTATCCTGCCCAATCCTATCAAGCCAAGTACTTTGTTGTTCAACTGGTTGCCCATATATTTTTTTCTGTCCCAGGCACCCCCTTTTAAGCTGACGCAGGCGGGCACAACGTTTCGGCTCATCGCAAGTATTAACGCCATAGTATGTTCGGCAGCACTGAGAGTATTTCCCCCAGGCGTATTCATAACAATAATTCCTTTTCTTGTAGCCTCAGGAAGATCGATATTATCCACGCCGACTCCTGCCCGTGCGATTGCCTTTAATTTTCCGGGATTATTCAGGACTTTGGCGGTAACTTTTGTACCGCTTCGGATGATTAAACCATCGTGCCGGCCGATAATTTCGGCTAATTCATCTTCGCTTATACCGGTTTTGACAACAGCTTCAACGCCTTCTTTCGAATTAAGCAAGTCAATTCCTTCCTGTGCAAGCTTGTCTGTAATAAGAACTTTAATCATTGTCCAACTCCAAAAATAATATTGTACTTTTCAAGACTCGAGTTCGCATTTTAGCCGGACTTCCAACAAATAGCAAGCGCAGAAATCAACGGACTCATATACAAGTCTCAAATCTTATTACAAATCAAAACATTCTGTGTTTCGCGTGGTGAGCCCTTCTTTGAATAGTGGAGTCTCTGTAATAACCAATGAAAAAAAGGGCTTATACCGAATGAAACAGTATAAGCCCCAAATTCATGTAAATCTGCTATATCAACAATGAAATTTCAATTACCACTTAGATCCAAGCTATGGTGTCGGCTCCGGTTCAGGTGGATGCAAACGAATATCATCGAAGTACATCATGCCTGAACCGCCTGCAACCGGATTGGCTCTGTTACCAAGACCGAGAGTAATAGTATTGACATTTGCAAGGTTCACACCCTGGTCAGCAAATATCTGCAGGTCAATATTCCATTCTTTCCAGAAGCCTATCTGTGCTGCATCAGGATTATCATTAGTGGCGATAGCGCTGCCATTGAGAACAACATACATCGGTTCGGCAGCATTAGCCGAATTGCCCCGGAACCAAATTGTCAGTCTGTTGACGCCTTTTTCGGTCCAGTCGCGCGGATAAGTCATTGTTAATGTAGCCTCAGATTTCCCAACAGCGTTGTCGTAGGACATCGGCATCGATTGATTACCGCTGTGAACGATAGTCTGCTCGGTCAATGGGATATTGGGGTAACCAACGACGGATCCATTTGCCGGGTCATTGTATCCGTCAGCCCAGGCAAGATATATCCTGTTACTTCCAGGTTCACCTTCTTCGATATCATTGTAGCTTTCAAAATCGTCAATGATCAGGAAGTTTGCTGTTGTAAAGCTCCAGACGGGGCCTATCCACGGGCTGTCGGCATTTGCGTTATTGACCTCATCTACTCGCCAGTAGTAGGTGGTTTCCCACTCGAGTTTTCCTGGTTCATAGTTTTCGGAACCAAGGTCTCTGTCACCTTTATACTCCGGGGAACCGGTATCGGCATCGCACAGTGTGACTTTATCAGTGC
>CAZWME010000136.1:0-8948 GCA_964634515.1 uncultured Pirellulales bacterium
CGTCTCTATCATGTGGACCGGAATACGAATCGTTCGTGCATGGTCGGCAATCGCCCGGGTAATCGCCTGACGAATCCACCATGTGGCATAGGTGCTGAATTTGTATCCCCTTCGGTACTCATATTTATCGACGGCCCTCATCAGGCCGGTGTTGCCTTCCTGGATTAAATCCAGAAAGCTCAGGCCCCGGTTGCGATATTTCTTTGCGATGGAAACGACCAGCCGGAGGTTTGCGCTGGAGAGTTCCCGCTTGGTGTTCTCATATTGGCTGAAGACCCTGTCGAGGACATTCAGATTTTTGTCAAGCTGTTTGGGCTTTTCCATGACCAGTTCGATCAGGCCGGACAGCTCCTGCTTTATCGAATATATATCTTCTTCGGTTATCTGGCTGTTAGGGCCTGCTGCAATAGTCTGCTCTAATTGGTGCATTTTACCGCAGATGCCGTGGAGTTTATTTTTCACCGGCTGGATTCTGCTGGTTCGCAGGCTTAGCTCTTCGAGCAGCGTTGCGATTTTTCGTTTGTTTCGACGTATCCATTTCAATGTGGCTCGGGCTTCCTTGGTGTTTTGGTGAGTGAGAGTTTTCTTAAACAGGTCTTGGTTGATTTTGAGCAGCTTATCTACCGTCCTGATGTTCACGAGGAGCCGCTTTTTGATTACGCTTTTGGTGAGATTATATGCCGTGCCGACTTTGATTGTTCTGTCGAACGACATCGTGCCGTTTTGTACCTGTTGAAATAAGTCGAGAGAGTTTCGGGCGCAGTAGTCGCATTGAAGCATTTTTCTTCTAAAGGTCATTCTCGCTATTTCAATTTTTCGCGCGAGAGCAATTTCAGACTTTCTCGTTAGCAGAGGTATCTGGCCCATCTGGGTCAAATACATACGAATAGGGTCGTCAATTCTGCGAGTGCTGTCTTCGCCGACCAGTTGTTTTTCGAGCAACTCGTCTTCTTTTAGCTGCTGGTCTTTGTCACCTTCATGCTCGTCTTCATCTTTATCCTCATCGGAGGTTTCGAATTCCCCTTCTTCGTGTGCCTTAGCTGCCCGATAGGATTCTACGTCATCTTCATCGAACAGCCTGACGCCCATTTCATCGAGGTTTGCCAGGAGGCGGTCCAGTCGGCTGGCGCTTATAGCGTCATCGGGCAGGTCGTCGTTCATCTCCTCGTATGTAAGAAAGCCTTTTTTCTTGCCCTTTTCTATGAGCAATTGTATCTGTTGCTCTGTGTCTTTGATATTGCCACTGCTCGGGGGCTGCTCGTCGATTTCGGCTTTCATGTCTTTATTTTTTTTACCGGAGGTAGTTTTTTTAGCTCTCTTTTTTCTTTTTTTCGCCACAACTCGTTTTTTTGTCACAATTGCACCTTTGTATCTGTTTTTTTAAATCAATCAATAATCACATAGAACACAAATTCAAATTGTCCTCCCTCCTGATGGAATGCGGACACTTTGCTATATATTATTCTTTACGGCTCTTTGCCAACGGTTGTTCACTATACCATACCCACATTGTGCGGGTTTTCCTTTCCGGTATTTTCATGGACTTTGCGCAGAAACTGCTTCGGGTCATCTGTTGTTTTAATGGAACTGTTTTGTTTCTGAGCCCGGTGGCGCTCAATCGCATCAAGGGCACCTTTGAGGCGGGGCTGGAAGTTTCCTTTTTCCTGTCCGGTCTGGCTTAATTCGACAAGAGAATTACCGAGCTCTACGGATTCAGTTTTGGCCAATATCTCTGCAAGCGAAGTATTGATATCGGTATCGAGTGTTTCAAACAATATCTCTGCGATTTGTCTTAATATCGGCACGTCGAAGATGTCCGGCGTAATTTTTTGTTTTACAATCTCAAAGAGCCTGGGTTCGTTGAGCAATACTTCGAGTACCTCTCGCTGGGCCGTGGCGAAGAGGCCGCGGCCGTAATCTATTGGCTGGGCTGTTTGGTTTTCTGTATTATAGCTTGCGGCTCTGGCGGCCTGCCTGAGCCTTCTTTTGAACTCATCATTAATTTGCCTGGTATCAAGGCCGATGATCTTCGAAATCCGGTTAACTATCAAACCCCGGTCTATCGGTGAGACATTGCCGGCCAACAGCGCGGTTGCTATGGTCTGTAAGTACTCTTCAATGGCCGACCTTTTGCCGGCAAGTGTATCGTCGCTGCCGAAACCGGCTGTTAGTCTGTTCCACTTGAACCGGAAGACATCGACGGCATCACTCAGGAGTTGTTCGAATCGCTCTTTGCCGGCGGCCAAAAGAAAATCACACGGATCTTTACCTTCGGGGACCGAGGCAAGCCTTATATCTATGCGCTGTGCCAGACAGACATCCAGAGCCCTGTTGGCGGCTTCAAGGCCGGCGACGTCGCTATCGAAAAGCAGAATCACTTTTTTCGCGTAGCGCCGGAGGATGCGTCCGTGGCCGGCGGTGAAACTGGTGCCGAGGGTTGCAACAACGTTTGTGCAGCCGAATTGGTGTGCCATTATGCAGTCGGTGTAACCTTCGACGACAATCGCAGTGCCGGTCGAGACAATCTGGTGGCGTGCCTGCTCGAGGCCGTAGAGAGAATTGCTTTTGTCGAACAGGGGGGTCGTCGGTGAATTTATATATTTGGCGCCTGAGTCGTCTAAAGTCCGGCCGCCAAAGCCGATGACCCGGCCGGTCACATCGGTAATTGTAAACATCAGGCGATTTACGAACTTGTCCTGATTTTGAGCGGTGACGAGGCCCGCTGGTTGAAGGAGTTTTATCTGGGCATTTTTATCGCGGGCGGTTCTGAGTAAATCGTCGGGCGAACCGATTGCCAGGCCGAGCTTCCAGTTTTTTATGCTCTCGGAGGAGATCTGTCTTTGGGCGAGGTAGTCGCGGGCATACTTACCCCTTTCTTCATCCTGGAGGTTTTGCTGGAAGTAGTTGGCGGCCCAGGCGTTGACCTTTGCCAGTTTGTTCGGATCAATTTCCTGCGAGGGCGTTTGGTTCCTGCCCGGCCTTTGGGAAGATCGGACAGGTTTAAGCTTAATGCCCGCACGCTCGGCCAGCCTTTCTATGGCCTGGGGGAAAGTGAGGTTCTCCCGCATCTGGAGAAATTTGAAGACATCGCCGCCGGCGCCGCATGCAAAGCATTTGAATATCTGCTTGACGGCGTTGACGTTCATACTCGGGCGATTGTCATCGTGGAATGGGCAGAGGCCCACCATCTCCCGGCCCTTTCTCTTTAAGCTCACGTGTTCACTTATGACATCAACGATGTCATTGGCCTGCTGAACCTGAATAACCGTACTATTATCAAACATCCCTGCCATACAGCTTTGGCTCCGCCAGGAAATAGGCGGTTTGTGATACCCCTCCGAAAACCCGGTTACAATGGGCACCCCTTGAAAAAACTGATAAAAAATTGCCATCCAACTACTTAAATATAGCCATAATCGGCCAAAAGTCAAGTCGGCCGGCAAAAAGCCGTTTTTAATGCTGTTAAAAGGCATTTTTGGCTAATTGGACATTTAGGTAATTCAGACAAGAGATGGTAAGAGCACTTAGTGTTTGGTATTTAGCAGACAACCCCAGTGGTATGAAATTCCTTATAAAAACATCAGATAAATCATAAAACCAAGATAAACCAAAATCCATATTTTTGCAGCACGCTCGAATTTCTGATATGTCATTTTTCTTAATAATTTATTACTTAGCATAACAGAAACGGGTAAACATACAAATACCCAGCCTATCCCGGCCAAGACGTCGCTTAAATAATGTGCCCCTAAAAATATCCGTGAAAAACAAACCATTAACGCGACAAAGACCAAAATACATTTAACCAGGGTATGAAATCGCCCTTTATATTCCGCGTAAAAAAGAAAGGGCAGGGCAAGTGCCATGCTTTTAGTTGAATGGCCGGAAGGGAATGAAGGAGAGCCAGAACGAGTAAAGAAGCTCAACTGGTTTGCATAATCCTGAAACGGGCGGGTACGATTGAATATCATTTTTAATATGTCTCCGGATATGCCGGTGACGGCGAAAGAAAAGATTATCAACAGAAACACCTGTCTTGACTTTTTCATATTAGTAAATTTCAAAGACAGTACCAGATATAACATATATATAAACACGATGACAGGCATCCCGTATTGCGAGGAGAGCCGATTAATTATAAGCAGGCCGTGACCAAAATTAGAATTGTTTAAGGCAAATAAAATGTGCCTGTCCGCTTCAACCTGGAACCATAGAAAGAGTGAGATACCCCAAGAGATTAAAAATACTATACTAAAACTAATCCATTGCTTGTTGGATGTTTTTTTTATCAAATCAGCGCCGGATAATTTGAGCCGGTCGTTGTCACTCAAAACTCGACTCCTTTTTAATTTCTCACACAATTATACCCCTTTTATGGTTTCCGTATAAAGTATTTTCATTATGATATGAACCCATATTACTGAACAGATTTATTTTTTGAGTCTTCTTCAACATCGTGATTAGCATGTTCTTGGAATCCGGACACTTTGTGTTTACTAATGAACCGCCAGAAAGACCGTCCAAAGATGGCTGAGAGGACACCAAAAAAGAGTCCCATTATAACTATTCCCAAAATAGTAAAGTCGGGGGCCTTTGAAGAACCAAGTATTCCGATGAATACACCCAGGCCAAAGCCACAACCAAAGTCGAAGGCGATTTTCCGCAACCAGGAATTATAATTTCTATTCGTCATCGGACTAAAAGTTATAACATATTATGCTATTAAACTACTGTTTATTCGTATAAGAATATTTACATAGTGGGCTGACTCGTTCTATGTAGTAAAAATCTACTTCGCAGAACAGCAAGTCCATACTACCTCTACTTCTGTATTTTTAATATTTTTATGCTTTTGTAACTTCGGCGATGATCCCGCGCATAAATTCAGCAGCTAATTGAGCATTTTTTTCCGCGAATTCGATGCCTACTGTCTGGCCATTTACTTTCGGCAGCGGATGACACAATTCATAACTCAGATAACCGGAATATCCAATCTCATGCATTGCCTGAATGAAAGGTGTGTAGAATTCAGCACCTTTTATTTTGCCATTTTTATCCCTGTCGTATTCACCGCCAAAATGAGACAGGACCTGCAAATCACCCACGGCTTTGGCGGCCTTTCGGATATTTTCAGGACGTTTATCCACCATAATCGGAACATCCAACGAGACTTTCAGGCTCGTGGAATTGACTTGTTTGACCATTCGCAGCACATCCTGGTATTTCCAGATAACAGGGGCATGATTCTGTAATGCCAAAATAACGCCGGCATCTTCGGCATATCGAGCACATTCAGCCATGCCTTCGCGGCACCAGGCCCATATTTCTTCTTCGGTGAATTGTTTATGGTTATATTTCCAGATATCCTTTGCGATGGTGTATTGTGCCAGTTGCGAATGTCTGGTAACACCCGGCCAAGCCAGAAACATCCGCAAAGTCCTCGCACCCAAATCCGCTGTCATTCGAATCAGCTCTTTAACATAAGCAATCTGACACTCTCGATATTCCGGAATTGGACTGCTAAAATCGTTATTGGCCGCAACTCCATGAATTTCAATACCTTCTCCGTCAGAGAAAGACCGAAGTTCCCTGCAGCGTCTTGTTGGCCAGTCGAGTGGATTGCCATGAGGACGCTTTCCATCGATCTCAATCCCTTCATAACCATAGCTTTTCGCTCGTTTAATCATCTCTTGCAAAGAAAGGGCCTCTCCGCGATACCAAATCCCAAGAAATGTAATGCTGTACAAACCAACCTTCATATTCGACTTTTTCTTTTGAGCTCCCTGAGAAGTGCTGTTGATATTTGCCAGAAGTCCGGCAGTGGCAGCCAGCGAAGTGCCCATAAATTGTCTGCGATTAATTTTAATGCCCTCTTTCATAAAATTATCCTCCTTTTTTTAATCCGGTCCAGTTTGGAAAGCACAAGAATTCTTTATATGTTCTTCGTATAAGAGCAAAGGTGTGCGGTTCACACCCACAAAATACTGCTTTGGTGGCTAAAGTCAAAGAACGTCCGCACGCCGAGGGTATTTTAAGATGTGGGAGGGGAGGAAGACAAGGAGAAATTTTGCGTGGGCAAAATTCGTCGCTCGTGGTTTTGTCCGGTTCTCTTATAAAAGTTTATAAGAACACTAATTATGAGAAATCAAAATAATCCACTGAAAAAATGATAATATCGTAGAAGCTATAACATAAGAATTAAATGAAAAGGTAGCGGGAAGATTCCATATATTAGGAATCTTTTGTGGACTCAGGCGTCTGTGGTGTGTCCGGCTGATCTCTCTGAGGTTCCTTTTTCTGGCTTTTTTCGCGTTGAATCGCGTCGTATATTTCTCTTCGATGGACCGGTATTTCCTTCGGGGCCGTTATACCCAAACGGACCTTATCCCCCCGAACATCGACGATAATAATCTCAACATTATCGCCAATCATAATCGATTCATCTCTTTGCCTGCTTAGAACCAACATTGCTAACTCCTTTTGTCGGCTGGTTTTACTACCGTATATTACGTTAATTCAATTCACGTGTTCATCCAAATGCTTATCAACACAACTTTAATTACTCTACTTTTTCTTTTTCATTAGCCTAAAAAAAGAATTTTGCCGACAAATCTTAACACACTATATTTCGGCTAATTTAGAGCCTATAAATAACCATTTTTGATTTTGTTTGTGGAATGATGACGCAATATAGGACTATATAATTATAAATCCTTATATTAAACGGACTTATATAAACATAAAGGCTTGAAAAAATGATATATTGTATTTTTCAAATGCGGGGAATTTTGCTATTTTATCTCGTGTTTGCGCCAATAGCTGTAACGTATGGCCATCCAATAGCCGGCGATTGAGCCCAATGTACCCAAAGCCACTATCTGCACGGGTAATATGGAAATAACCGAATTAACAAAAAAAGCAGAAGGCCGCTCCTGAACAAAATACTGCAACACATCCTGCCTGGCATAATTAGTTACAGCAAAGATAGTTAGCAAAACAGTAGCAATTGCCGGCCATATATAGCTGACATCGAGAAATTTTTTCACTATAAAAGCAGCCACTCCGAACGAGACAAATACGGCAAACACAATCTGCCCTACAGAGGGCTGTGCCATAATCGAACCTAATTTGCCGTCTGGTATTGAGACGTCCTGGGCCAACATTTTAATACAAAACTGAGCTATGAAAACCGAGCCGGCCAGCGCAATTATTGCGCTTAGGTACTGAGTAGATTGAGAGTTAGATTTTTTTTGTTTCACGGATTTTCCGGGACTTGACAGGATTTTCTGTCCTAACAGCACACCGATGAAACCGGCGGCGACAAGAACAAGCCAAAAAACAGAACCCCATTTAAACGCCGCAAAAACCGCCTGACGCTGTTCAATGGATGGATATTGCTGCATCAAAGAAGTCATGCTGCCGGAGCGCACCGCCCAAATTGTCAATCCCGATGGTACAGCCAGTATGCCGATTTCTCTGCCGTGGGGCCAGGAAACAAAATAGGCAAGAAAACCGGTTAGAAATGCCAGAACCACCAGTGTTATCGAACCGCCTATACTTATATCTGAGGCACGCACAGCATTTAGAGGCTCTGGCGATGTTGCTAACGGCCAGGCAAGGATGCCTATCAAAACCACACCTATTGCGGCCGCTGCTGCAATTCTCAATCTCATTACCAAAGATAATTCCATAACTTGGTTTCCTTAATTATGCCGGTAATAGAATATCAATAAAACCAAAACAGGTCAATAACATATTTATATCGTCTTGAGATGTTCTCTGGAGAACCCAATAATCGCAGGGATTTCCCTTGACGGACAGGCAGGTAATTTGGTATAGATAATATTAGTGAAGTTTGGGCCCGCAGGGGCGGACATCTGTTGATTTTGTTCTTTTTGTGGGCGCAGTTTCTGTAGTGTTCAAAATAGAGGAGGAGTCATCGTGTATTATGCGAGGCATAAAGTTCCAGATCAGAGCTTTGCATTTCGCCGGGCGAATTTAAATTCATATATCTCTTCAATCAGCAATTCATCTTTTTCAAAACAATGCGTTTTTTGGTGCTTCACCAAAGTAAAGTTATTTTAACTTTTTATCAGGAGGATTAATTATGTCCAGAAAATTGATTTGTTTAATTTCTTTAGTTTTGGTACTGGGGCTGGTTAGTGACACTTCGGCAGAGCTTGTTGCACAGTGGAAGCTCGACGAGGGCGCCGGTACTACCGCAGTGGACGCAACAGGCAATGGCCACGACGGTGAGCTTATAGGCAGTCCGGAATGGGTAACCGGCTATTACGTTGGGGGCCTGAAGTTCGCCGGTTCGCCGGACAAGGTCGATATACCCCACAGTGCCGATCTCAATCCGGAAAATGAATTCACCTTTAGCGTCTGGGCCAATCTTGACCCCGACGGCAGTGATTATCGCTCACCGATTACATCCCGCGATGATTATCCTCAGCGGGGCTACATCCTCTACTGCGCACCGGACAACACGTGGCAGTTCTGGACCGGTAATGCAGATGGAGGCTGGGACAATGCCGGGAGACCTCCGGTTACGCTCGGAGAGTGGACCCATGTAGCCGCAACCTATTCCAATGGTGATAAGAAGCTATACATCAATGGCGAACTGGCCGCCGAAAGCACCGCCATGATGCCTCCGAACACAGTACAGGTGCTGCGTATTGGTGGCGGGGCCACCGAAGGGGAAGGCAACTACTTCTTCGTTGGTATGATCGACGATGTTCGCCTCTATGACCATGTACTGACAGACGCCGACATTCAGGCCAGTATGCTCAACCAGGGCGGCGCGATGCCGAAGGCCTACGGACCTGACCCACGCAACGGTACACTTCACGAGGACACATGGATAAGCCTTGGCTGGCGTGCGGGTGATTTTGCTGTCTCGCACGATGTGTATCTCGGTGACAATTTTGATGCCGTAAACGAAGGCG
>CAZWME010000137.1:0-8944 GCA_964634515.1 uncultured Pirellulales bacterium
GAAACGTCTATCTATTCGCCACACCACGGGTGCACATTCGTGATTTCTTTGTACAAACCGATCTCGACGATAGCTACACAGATGGCACCTTAATGATTCGTCCCAGGATTACCAATTACACAGACCAGAACATCGAGGGATGGACCATTGAGGCTCAGCTTTACGATCCAAATAAAGAAATTGTGCTGACCGAGCCTTTGACCAGAACTGTCTCATCCATTATCAATGAAAAATATCCGCAAAGAGATAACGTCAAATTTGCACTTTTAGAAAAAAAGATCAGCAATCCGAAAAAATGGTCTGCTGAGTTCCCAAACCTCTACACACTGGTCCTGAGTCTAAATGATGCTGAAGGCAAGACAATCGAAGCCGAAAGCTGCCGGATTGGCTTTCGTAAAGTCGAGATAAAAGAAGGTCAATTGTTCATCAATGGCCGGTCGATTAAGTTGTTCGGCGTGAATCGTCACGAACACGACCCGGACCACGGCCGCGCTGTCCCTGTCAACCGAATGATACAGGATATCAAGCTGCTAAAGCAAAATAATATCAACGCAGTGCGTACCTCACACTACCCTGACGACCCAACCTGGTACGACCTGTGCGATGAGTACGGGATTTATCTTATCGACGAGGCAAATCTTGAATCACACGGTCTGAAGGGCTACCTTTCAAACGTCCCAGGCTGGCACAATGCCTTTGTGGAGCGGGCCATACGTATGGTCGAGCGTGATAAGAATCATCCATCCGTCATTTTTTGGTCGCTCGGCAATGAGACGGGCTGTGGGCCGAATCATGCCGCTATGTCGGCATGGATAAAAGATTACGACCCGACCCGTCCGATACACTATGAAGGGGCGGCGGGCAACCCTGTTGACTACCCCTACGTTGATATGATTAGCCGAATGTATGCGAGAATTCCGGAAATCATTAGGTTGGCCACCAACCCGAATGACGATCGACCGATGGTTCTATGCGAATACGCCCACGCAATGGGCAATTCTGTCGGCAACCTTAAGGAATACTGGGACGCCATCCGCACTCACAAACGTCTCATCGGAGGATTTATCTGGGACTGGGCCGACCAGGGCCTGCGTAAAAAGAGCCCGGATGGACAAGAATTTTGGGCCTACGGTGGTGACTTCGGAGATAATCCAAACGACGGAAACTTCTGCTGCAACGGCCTCGTTCAGCCAAATCGAAAACCCAATCCATCCCTCTACGAAGTCAAAAAGGTCTATCAGCGAATACACGTCCTGCCGGTCGACACTCTCATCGGTAAGTTTCACATCTACAACGAATACGATTTTCTCAACCTTGATTTTACTGATATCAAGTGTGAGATCTCCGCCGACGGCCGGATAATTCAAAGGGGTACATTACCGAAGCTTTCACTCGCACCGGGAGCTAAAAGAGAACTGCAACTTAGCTTTACAGAGCCAAACCTTCAGCCCGACACCGAATACTGGATTAAGATACTCTTTACCCTCGCCGACGATACATCCTGGGCCAGGCGCGGACACATCCTCGCCTGGGACCAGTTTAAGGTTCCCTTTGATGTCCCGCCGGCATCGGTTATTGACCCGAACACCATGCCGTCGCTTACACTGAACGAAACCGCACAAAATATCACTATTACTGGTGATGATTTCGAACTTAAGTTTGGGACAGAATCCGGCGCACTTGAATCCTTTGTCTTTAATGAAAAACAGCTCATCGCCTCAGGCTTGGTTCCAAACTTCTGGCGTGTGCCAATAGATAATGACGAAGGAAACAATATGCCCAAACGCCTCGGCGTTTGGCGTAATGCCGGACCCGACCGGACAGTTCATACCGTCAAGGCCGAACAGCTCAAGCCCCAGGTTATTCGCATAACCACCGAAGCAGATATCCCCGTTGGAACAAACTCAACTTATACGAATGTCTATACTGTTTATGGCACTGGTGATATCATCATCGATTCAAACTTCGCCCCCCATGGTGACAACCTGCCTAAGCTGCCCCGGCTTGGCATGCAGATGGCGGTGCCAGTCGGCTTCAACAAGCTAACCTGGCTCGGTCGCGGTCCACATGAAACCTACTGGGACAGAAAAACGAGCGGGGCCATCGGACTCTATATGGGAAATGTCAACGAGCTAATACACCGATACGTCAGACCTCAGGAAAACGGTAACAGATCAGATGTCCGGTGGATGGCTTTGACCGACAAAAATAGTGTAGGCCTTGTCGCTGTCGGTATGCCTACAATTGACATCAGTGCCTGGCCGTTTACAATGCAGGACCTTGAAGAAGCCAAACACATTCATGAACCTGCTCCAGGCGAAGCTATAACCGTCAATCTCGACTACAGGCAGATGGGCGTCGGTGGTGATGATAGCTGGGGTGCGCGAACGCATCCTGAATACACCCTCCCGGCCAAACCTTACCATTATCGCTTGCGTCTTATGCCATACGATCGAGAACGTGGTAACATACTTAATCTGACAAGACGCAGATTACCTGAATTGAACTGATCTCCTTATCTTTTAGCCCGGATAATGGCTTGTCGGTAAAACAAGATGTAAAAAGATAATACTCTGGATAAAACGGCAGGAATATCGGTCTGGTCGCGTCATCCTTGTTTGCTTCTCACAGGGCGGGAACGACTTTTAATTATACATTTATAGAATTCTTTCAAAATGGTTAATCCTTGATTTCTTACGTTCACTCAACGAAACCAGATAGAGATAATGTTGATCCGGAACATTAGGAATTAATACTTTTTTGCCCGACCATTTGATGGGGCCTGCTCGACAAACATCCCAGAATCTCCATTTTGCTGTTCCATTTATGCGAATCAATCCCGGTCGGTATATTCACATTCGTATCCCAGGATTTGTGCAGCCACTTGTTTATGTATCGTAAAACTTTCATTTCAGATGCCCCCTTTATTCAATATTCCATAAAATCAAATAACTTTACCATAAAACTCTCTTCTACCTATAAAAGGCAACAACTTGACCGATGGTAACAAAAATATTTGACAGGTATGTGTTTTGAAGGAAAAGATGCAATTTCGCAGTATTTTTCTACGCCAGCTATCGACAGCTTGTTACGAAATAATCGTTTACTTAACGGCCTTCCCTCAAAGAGCGAGCACCTGATCCATTTGTTGGGATATCTCGGCTAATCGCTCACGATTGCCCCCGCTCACTTCAGCGGTTGCCCAGCCCCGGTAACCGATTTTCGTCAATTCCTCCCGTACCCTCTTCCAGTCGATACTGCCTTGCCCAATCGGGAAAGCAAAGCCCTTGCCCATACCTTCCCTCATCGCAACCTTTAAGTTGTACTCCTTGATGTGTATCTTAACAATCCGCTTACCGAGCACTTCGATCCAGTGTTGAGGCCAGCCCCACCGTACCACATTACCCACATCGAAATACGCCTTCACATATGGGCTGTCGAGCTCATCGATATATCGCGCCATTGTCAGAGGTTCAATGAGAAAAGTGCTCCAGACGTTCTCGATTAAAAGGTAGATACGTTTCTTCTCAGCGTATGGAATGGCCTTACGAATTGCTTCTTGTGAACTTCGGTAATTCTCCATGAACGAACCATCAGGTTTCGGGCGTACTACATGGAGTACCGAAGTCGCGCCGTACAGCACAGCTTCATCGATAGCTCCTTTTATGTTAGGATGGCTTGAGTTGACTACGCCGTGTACGGCGACACCAACTTTCTCGCTTGCTCGTGCGAGAACCTTAGGTTCGGGTGTTTGCTTGTTTAGAAGCTGCGTTGGGATTTCGATGCCCTCAAATCCAACATCTTTGACCAATTTCATTTTATCTTCTACGGACAAATCCTCTTTTATCATCGTAAAGCCGAGCGCCTTTTTGTAGCGGCCTTTGGATGGTTTTGCTTCGGCGAACGACAGCCCGTCCAGCATAGTCGCCAGTGACGCCCCGGCGAAGACCAGACTACTTTGTTGAAGAAAATGACGTCGATTAATTTGAGATGTCATAGATTCAATCCTAAAAATATTAAGCAGCTTCAAAATATAGATATAATCGACATTTATGCTAAATCGCCAATCCAGAGATATTCTCAATTTTAAAAAGATTATTTCGAGAATCGGCGCAGAACCTATAGGTAAAGAGAAAATCTCTAACGATAAATCCGTCAACTTATCACAGATGGAAAACAAGCAAGCCGGAACCTACACACGCTCATCACAGCCGGTAGCGGTGGGGTAAAAGACCCCGCGACCCGGCCCGACATTCTTCGGAACAAGATCCTGTTTGCTCGAGTTCATCAGCCAGTCCCAACTGATGTCTTGCCCGGTAAAAGCGGCAGTCCGAGCACCGATAGCTGTAAGTGTGCTCTCAGCTATACGCTGGCCTTCGTTTAGCAGGTTTCCGCTGCGGATGCTCTGAATAAGGTCGATGTGCTCCTGATCCATTCCATTGACGCTCTTACCCTCAAAGCTCCACGAGTTTTCGCCCGTTATGCGGTTGTTGCAGTTGCTGGTACCTTTGGTGCCCACGATTTTCTCGTCGCCGCGTCCCGTACCTGGACTATGCCCGCTGAAGCTCAGGCAGCGTGCGCCGTTTGCATACTCGAACTCGGCAAATATATGGTCCCAGATGTCTCCGTTATACTTCTCCCAATCCGCCTCGCTGCCGTTGTTGTACTTGCGACAAACCTCCTTAGCAGGCCCGATCTGACTGTCGTTATAGCTGCGCCAGGCACGGCCGCCTACAGCCATGAATTTCTTCGGCGGTCCGTTGAAGCACCAGTTCATAATATCGATATTATGGATATGCTGCTCGCAAATCTGGTCACCTGAAAGCCAGTTGAAGTGATACCAGTTGTAGCATTGCCATTCCAGCTCACTCATACCTTCTTTATAACCTCTGTACCAGATGCCTCCGCCATACCAGTAGCATTGGCCTCCAACTAATTCGCCGATCTGGCCGTCATGAATACGCCTCATCAGTTCGACACGGCTGAACTCGTGCCTTCTCTGCGTGCCGCAAACGATTGCAAGCCCTTTCTGTTCGGCAATTTTAGAGGCCTTCATAACCTCACGGCAGCCTGCTACATCCGTAGCGACAGGCTTTTCGGTAAAGATGTGCTTGCCTGCATTGACGGCCGCCATCATCTGCCTTCCGCGAAAAGCCGGAGCTGTCGCCATAAGCAGAAGATCGGCTTCACAGCGGGCCAGCTTCTCGTGGCAGTCAAAGCCCCAGAACAGGTGATCATCATCGATTTTCACCCGACCCTCGAACTTGCTGTCCCTCGTAATTCTGTCACGTGTTTTCCTGACCTGGCTTTCGAACAGGTCGGCAAGAGCGATAACCTCCACACCAGGGTCTGCCTGCAAACATTGACGCAGAGCACCGTTGCCGCGTCCGCCGCACCCGAGCAATCCCACTTTGATTTTTCCCGAACCTCGCGCGTGGGCCACATGCGCTACTGAGCCGGCCAGTGCCACTGCTCCAGCGGCTGTAGCAGCATTTTTCTTAGATATGCCTTTGTCTTTTTTTGACGCTGTCATATTGAAAATCTCCTTTGTTCTTTATCTTTTAGCCGTTTGGCCGAATAAATATAAGAATCTCATCACAACCTTCTCGCCCGCCGATTACCCGCGTCTCCTTTTTCTCGGCACGAAGCCAGGTAATTGATACTTGCCGGGAACCGCGAACGGAGGCACTTTGAGTCGAAGATTATCAGGTGGTAATAAATCCAGTGTGCACCTGTTCATAAACCAAGACCTGTTAAATTGCTGACGTGAATATGCGGATTCTCTGCCCATTATTGCACAAAGCGTGCTTTCTGCAATGCGTTTGCCCTCGTTGAGCGGATTACCGCTGCGAATGCTTTTAATCAAATCGGTATGCTCCACCTCGTATGGATTGGGACTGGGGCCTCTGTAACGCCACGAATTTTCACCTCGGATGGTCCCGGCACAATCGCTGACACCTTTCGTGCCTACCACACGTTCACTAACACGGTTCGCCGCACCTTTAATCTGCCGGCAGGTACTGATTGTCCGAACGTCGCCGGGATAGAAAAATTCAACGCCGAAATGGTCGAAGATATTACCGTGCTCCGGGCCTGTACGGAACTGCCGGCCGCCCACACCATGTACCTGCTCGGGAAGCGCATCGAAGGCCCAGTTAATTACATCGATATTATGCACGTGCTGTTCGCATATGTGGTCACCGGAAAGCCATGTGAAGTAGAGCCAGTTGCGTATTTGCCACTCGATATCGCTCTGATTGGGTTGCCGCTTGCTGACCCAGAGCGCCCCCATGTTCCAGTAGCATTGGGCTGAGACAATATCACCAATCGCTCCGTCGTGGATACGCTTCATTGTCTCGACATACTTTGCCTGGTGGCGGCGCTGCGTTCCGGCAACAATGGCAAGGCCTTTTCTTGCCGCCTCAGCCGATGCCTCGATGACCATTTTGATGCCGGCCGGACAGACAGCTACAGGTTTTTCCATAAAGACGTTCTTGCCCTGCCTGATTGCCTCGGCCAGTTGTATCGGCCTAAAGCCCGGAGGCGTTGCAAGAATTACCAGGTTAATGTCATCCAGAGCCATCAGCTTCTTATAAGCATCGAGCCCGATGAAGCAGCGTTTGTCGGGAACCTTAAATTGTTTCTTTAAAGTTTTAAGTCTGTCCTCAAATGCATCGGCCAGTGCGACGATTTCAACACCGGGCGAGGACTTAACACAGTCATTCGCCGCGCCCGAACCTCGACCGCCACAGCCGATTACCCCGACACGAATCGTGTCGCTGCCCCTCGCTTCCGCCAAAGGTACTGCCGAGCCGCCCAATACAAGCGCTCCGGCAGATATTGCCGAACTCTTTAAGAGTTCACGTCGTGTAAATTTCTGTCTTTGCACCATTTTCGCCTCTCTAACTTTAATTTCGTAGAAATCTTCGCGTTCTTGTTAGTGCTAACAAATTCTCCTCAAATGATTACCTCTTCCTGCTGCCTACTCAACAGCAGAAAACACTATTTTAGGCCTTTGAGATATGCTCCTGAGCCAAAAGTCTTAATATTGTAATGCATGAAGAGAAATAAAGTCAAGGGAAAATACATAAATTATTGTCTCGGTCGTTGAGTTGTTTACAGAATTTAGCTCCTGCCCTGATTTGACAACAATAGGCCGGCCAACAGCAGAGACCAAAGTCATATTATTCCACCAGGAATTAACCGATGGCTCATATGCTGAGAGCTTGTTCTCAAGATTGGCTGTAAATTGAGTTCGGTAGATTAAAATCCGGACGGCCTTTTCTCTTCTCGTTTTGACTTCGGAAGTTTATAATGTTATGTGGATAGTTTCTGTCATCGATAATTCCAGTGGAGAAAAAGTAATGAAGACAAATGTTTTGTCATCTTTGGTTTGTTTGGTTGTATTATTCATAGTTGGATGTGCTGAAAAATCGGAAAATCCAACACAAGCCGCTCAAGCCAAAATGTCCCCAATGAACGAACAAAAAAAAGCCAACCAGGCCCCAATGGCTTTTGGTGAAGGTGGACAGATAAAAATGCTCTACGACCGCAGGCAAAGGCCTCAGTCAATCTATCTCAACAACAAAGTCCATATTGTTTTCAATGGTGCCGGACAAATCGGGGCATCACCTAAAGCCCCCACCAAGCCTATGGCCATCACTTATGATCCCGCCGCCCGCAAATTCTCCGAAGTAGTGACACTCGGCCCCGGAAAAAAAGACCACCACTACGGCCCCGTCATTTGGGCTGATGAAGATAACTATTTACATGTCCTCTACGGTTGCCATAGCACACCCGGCACCCACCTGATTTCCAAACAACCCGGCAGTCTTGGAAGCACCCTGGACGATTGGGCTCCGGGGCCTCAAATCGCTCCGAAAATCTCTTACCCTACTATGTACCGCATATACGATAAAAATGAATTGATTTATTACCGTACAGAAGGGCACATCAGTTCCTGGACATATCGGATTACAGGCGACAAAGGAAAAACATGGATCGGACCTGCAAAAGATGTAACTGATATGGATATAAAGGGCAGGTTTGAATGGTCATCGTACCAATGCACATCGCCAAGTAAAAACGGCCGGTTCCTCCACGTTGTCTTTATCGCCTATGATGACAACAGGCCCGATGAACCAAAAAGGTATTATAATCCTCGATACAAACACCAGGTCAGTAATGGGTGGAAATATAACCTTTATTACGTCAGGATCGATCTGCAAACGCACGATGTGACCAACTTCGACGGCGAAAGTATGAAAACGCCCATCGACATCGACCAGGCCGATGCAAAATGCAGAATCTGGGATACGAAATGGCGCGGTGCCGGTGTGCCACCGACTATAATTCTTGATGAAAATGGGGATCCTGCTTTTCTCCATGTGCTGTCAGAAGAAACAACTGAAAGCCACAACTATTATTTCGTCCGCCGGACAAACGGAAAATGGAAGCAGACGCCGATTACCCGCTCCAACCATCAATGGAATAGCTGCCATTTAGCGAGAGATGATGACGGAACATTACACGCCTATCTGATTGTCGGCGATGGATACCTTGATACAGGCGGCTATATGGACAGTTACGGAGGGGGGGCTGTTAAGGAATGGACATCTACCGACAAGGGAAACACATGGAAAAAACAGAGGGACCTTACACCCGATAAATCCAGATATCCGGGTTGGAAATACAATAACATTCAGCCGGTAACAAGACCCGATGGAAGCTTTGTGGACGGAATGCTCCTCTTTTACGGCTGGAAGGATAAGGAATCTCCAGAAGCCAAAGCATTCCTGCTGCATGAAGATACTGTACACGATCCTGTTATTACTATACCTCGGGATGAATAGTTGGAAGCTGGTTCCAAATTCATTCTTCTGGCCGATAGGGTGTGACAAATTTTCCTGGCGCTTAACATAGGCAATCTGTAGAATGTAGGAAA
>CAZWME010000138.1:0-8926 GCA_964634515.1 uncultured Pirellulales bacterium
AAAATGAAGTGAGTTCTGTTAGTGGGCAACGGATTAAAGCACTGTACAAAGAGGCCAAATTGTTGATTCCTGAACTTCAAAAGTCATTTGAAGATACCGTAACGTTCCATAACCAAATGATACAGAAAAAAGTTGAATACATTACACAAGAAATCCCCACCCTTGAATCAGAACTTGTGTCGATAAAAAGGGAAGTGTCAGAGCTCCTAGCTCGGGAGAAAAAACTCTCACAAAAACTCAAGAAATCAGGAGTCGTGGAGGAACTGCAAAGAATTGTCTCTGATTTGAACAAAGCATTTGAGAAAAAGGGAACTCTGGAAGAACAGAAACGATTATGGGAATTATCGGTAGAAAAACTGGATGCCATAGATAAGGAATTGACAAAAATCAACGACGGAATTGATTCCAAAGAAGACTTGATACAGGAAAGGATTACTGAATTTAACAAATATTTTTCTAAGATGTCCTCTAAGCTTTATGGAGAACATTTTGTTTTGAGTTCAGATAAGCACGAAAGAGGATATAAGCTCAAAATAAGTAGTCTCAGTGGCAACCTTGGAACAGGAAAGAAAAAGGGCCAGATTGCGGCATTTGATCTAGCCTATATTCAATTTGCAGATGCCCAAGGTATCGAATGTTTACATTTTGTTCTTCAGGATCAGATTGAGAATGTTCACGATAATCAGATTAGCAGCCTCCTCACAGAGATAGTATCTGGTGTTAATTGTCAGTATATATTGCCAGTTCTCAGGGATAAGCTCCCGGCTGATATTGATGTTGGTCAATATGAAATAATATCTCTGTCTCAGTCAGATAAGTTGTTTCGATTACAATAAGATAAATAGATGTCTCACGCCTTTGGGGATAGAGAATAATTAAAAGCTTGAGAAGAGTCAAGCTTTTAGTTTTGAGTTTTGAGTTTTGAGTGTTTAGTTTTGAGTTAAGGAGGCCCTTCGGGCGGCTATTCAAACAGATCCCTCCACTCGGCTATGCCTCGGTCGGGATGACAGGAAAGAAGTTAGAATTAAGAATTGAGAAAGAAGTATTAGGTTTTTTAGGTGTGTTTTGTGAGATTTTATAGGCCGGTTTAACACTGCGTTTCATAAATTCCTCTATCATACCACAACAACGTGGCCAGAGAGAAAAAACGAGTAGCATATCCCCAAGCATCAGGCCCAAGAAGCCCATTATTGTATTAGCCATAGGATAAAGTTGCAGCCTAAATAAGTCGATGGATTTTATGAACAGCTATGTTTATTTGCTTAAGGGAGATTGTGTAAAGCGGATAGATTTATTTTTTCATTCTTAACTTAGCTCCAAGTTCGCCTTTAAGACATCTGAAATTTACGTAGCAATCCGCCTTTACGAGATTTTTAACTTTGCCGGCGATAAATTTGTGGTTAAGGCAAGTTTATAACATGGACCCGACAGGCGGTTGATGCTCTCATAAATCAGGATTAACAGACGAACATAATTTATAAATAAAAGGAGAAAAGAGGATGGCCAGCCAAGAAAAGCTTAATGACCCATCGCCGATTAAAAACCGGAACTTGTATACAACTCATGCGATGACATCTACCCGAGCATGGATGAAAACCGGGCAGGTGATGAAAAAAGAAGTCATCACCATCTCCCCCAATGAGACCGTGGCTACAGTAGCGTTAGTGATGTCTGAGCACAACATTTCCTGCATCATTGTTGTTGATAATGGGAATGTAACAGGTATCCTAACTGAGACAGATCTCCTTAAAAGTGCTGTGGTCGAGGCCAGGGACCTACTTAAAATGGTAGTGGCTGTAGTAATGTCATCCCCGGTGGAGACTGTACCTTCTAATTTTTCGGTCCTTGAAGCCAGCAAAATCATGGAGGCCAAACACATCAAGCGTTTGCCTGTCATGTGTGAGAACAAATTGGTCGGAATTGTAACACAAACTGATCTTGCCCAAGCTTTGACATACTATGGGACATGGAGAGACGTTGCGGAGATAATGAGTAAGAACGTAACCGGAATACAGAGGCAAGCGAGCGTAGCAGAAGCCGCAACCATCATGTCTTCCTGCCATATTTCATCCATCGCCGTAATGGAAGAAGATCAGGTCGTTGGTATCCTTACCGAGAGAGACATTCTCAGAAGAGTCATCGCACTTCAAAAAAATCCACACCATGTCAAAGCAGAAGAGGTAATGTCTTCTCCAGTGGTAAGTGTCAGTCCAAGCCTTTCTGTTTTTAGCGCCAGCAAGACGATGGAAAATATGAATATTCGCAGGCTGGTTATCATTGAGGGTATAAAATTATATGGGATTGTAACTCAAACAGACATCTTCATGGCGATTAAGAATAAACTACAAGCTGATGAAGACAAGAACCACAGGTTATTGGAGGAATCCAAAAGCGCTATCTATACTACTGACTTAGATAATATGATAACCTATGCTAATCCTGCATTTACCGAACTATTTGAAGTTTATGATCCAGAAGAATTCATCAATCAACCATTTCTCCCAGAACGGTTTTGGTTTGATCCGAAAGAGAGAGAACAGTTTTTAGCTGAGCTAAAAGATGATTGTTTTGAAAGCAAGGAATTAACTCTCAAAACTTCTAAAGGTACAAAAATATACGTTACTGTCTTTTCCACCTTTATTAAAGACCTCCATGGAGAAACCAATGGAACTCAGGGAATAGTCTACGACATAACAGCGAAAAAGGAGCTGGCTACCCTCAGAGAAGCAGAGGAAGCCCTGCGCCAGAGTGAGCAGAAATGGCGGTCTCTGGCAGAGAACATTCCTGATGTTATCTTCGCAGTGGGGAAAGACGGCAGGATTCAGTTCCTCAATCATACTATGGCCGGGAACGCTCCAGAGAATGTGATTGGAACCAGTATTTATGAATTTATGCCACCCGAACAACAAGAGATAATGAGAGAATCTATCGAACGTGTCTTCCGGATGGGAAAAGTAGATTACTTCGAGATTGATTGGCATGGCGCACAAGGAGCTGAGAGCATATGGAAAACACGCGTCGTGCCTGTCATGGATGGTGGACAGGTCGTAGCAGTGAATCTAATTTCGACAGAAATAACCAAGCAAAGAAAGGCCGAGAGAAGACGGACGGAGCTTATTGCTACAGGTATTACCGAGCGTAGAAAGGCCGAGAGAAGACAGTTTGAGTTGCTTGAGCAATTAGAGAACATCAACAGCGAGCTAAAAGACTTCGCGAATATAGTCTCTCATGATTTGAAGGATCCATTGCGAATGATCCAGAGATTAGCGCAGTGGGTATCAGATGATTACGCCGACAAGTTCGACAAAAAAGGAAAGGAGCAGTTGGATTTGATCTTGAACCAAGTGAATCGGATGCACAACTTGATCGATGGTATCCTAAAGTACTCAAAAGTAGGATATCTGGCTGAACAAAAGGTGCAGATCAATCTGAATGATCTTATACCGCAGATTATCGATATGGTCTCTGCGCCGGAAAACATTACCATCGTGGTTGAGAATGAGCTGCCTGTAATCGAATCAGAGCAAACGCGCATTACCTGGGTATTTCAGATTCTACTGAGCAATGCCGTAAAATGTATGGATAAATCACAAGGCAAAGTGAGAATCGGCTGCATTGAGGAAGACGTATGCTGGAAGTTCAGCGTCGCAGACAACGGGCCAGGAATTGAAGAAGAACTCTTCGAAAAAATCTTTCGAATGTTCCAAACAAGTGAGCCACAAGACAAGCTAGAAGGCACTGGTATTGGGCTGTCACTCGTGAAGAAAATCGTTGAGAGCTATGGAGGTAAAATCTGGTCAAAATCAAAGCTTAGGCAGGGAACTACTTTCTTATTCACATTACCGAAAGAAAATTGCATTGTTATGGATGCAAAACTCGAAACCAGTACTATTGACTGATGATAGTCAAGCTGACAGCATTGTAGACCGCAGCACCGCAAAAGAAAGAGTCTTCATCGAAAGACCTAAATTTAATGGCTAAGATGAATGAGTAATAAAAGAATTCTCTATGCTATTTTTTCATAGAGTTGTGAAGTTAAATTAGTGTTTTTGAAAAAGGTTCATAGGAGACATAATAATGGCACTCTATGCCGTTTTCAGAACGGACAAAGAGGAAGGTGACAGGGGCTACGGTATCATTATAGTACACGGGAGAAAGTATCACGTATTCAGAACGAGTCCATTGTTCGGTGATATGGGCTATGGTTCTGTTAAGGTAGATGGGAAAACATATGCGGTATATAGAACGAATAAAGAGGATGGTGATAAAGGTTACGGTGTAGTTAATATTCAATACAAATCCCAAAAGAAAATGAGTAACAGAGACACTGAAAAACTACCGGACGACCTTGCTGAAATCGTCCGTGTTTGGCCGGGGCTGCCGGAGCATATCAAATCGAAAATCGAAGCATTGGTTCAAACTCATTGCAAGGAAGCTATTTGAATGGCACAGACAGCAACCATGAATTACATTTATCCTTCAAAGACAGCGGATTTCCACCATGATTTAATATTGACTATTTTTTGAATGCCGCGCTTTGCTCGCAATGATCCCCCGGCCCCCTGTTATTGGCCAAGGTAATGGTTCTCGGGGATAAACCCCTTCAAATGATTAATGATTATGGATTATTGGGGCTGAGGGGGAATTAGAGAATTAGAGATTGGAAAGAAAACAAGGGCAGCCACATGGGATTGGCCCTACGGAGGAATGACAAGGGACAGCATGGGCTAAAGCCCATCCTACAGTCTTTTGGATTGAAGATTGCCGCCCCCGATCCCCGACAGGGAAGCAAGTAAGCTCACATCGAGGACAAGCTCCACGGCTACACTTCTTCGCAATGACAACTATTTTAAACAAGACCCCTTCGGCTGGGCTTAGTCTGGTCTAAATTTGGTATTCGGAGGGATTTTTTAGTGAGAGGGGGATTTTTTTTGTAACCGGCCGGGGTGTTTCTTTCAGGAATAAGTGAATGGAAATTAGATATTGATTCATGTGATATTTGAATTGTTAATCAAAATACGAAAGGTCAATACGATGTCTAATACAGAAGAAGGCACAATCGCGGGAAACAGGATTTACTGGTTAGACAATCTAAGAACTTTCATGATTTTTTTGGTGGTTTTATTACATGCAGGGGGTGTTTATGAAAGCAGCGGGACGTGGGCTTCTTTCTGGATTGTCGATGATCCTTCGACTAACAATTTGGCCGGTATTCTATTTTTAATAATGGATATTTTTATTATGCCAACCATATTTTTTATTTCAGGATATTTTACGCCTTTATCTATGGAAAACAAGGAAGGGCGGGCATTTCTAAAATCCAAATTTAAGAGGCTTATGATTCCCTGGATTTTCGCCGTTTTAACGTTAATTCCACTTTACAAAGTAATATTCTTATACTCTCGAAATTTACCTCAGGAAAGCTGGACTACCTACTTTCACTGGAGCAATGGAATTTGGAGCCAAAACTGGCTATGGTTTCTACCTGTTCTGTTTTTGTTCAATATCCTCTATCTGCTGTTTTCACAAGTAAAAGTGAGTATCCCAAAGATTTCACTAAAGGGCGCTGTTTTTGGCATGTTTCTAACCGGATTTGTTTATAGCGCCGGCATGGATATCTTCGGCCTTCGGGGCTGGACAAAAATCGGATTGCTCGATTTTCAAAATGAAAGGTTATTGATATATTTTATGGCTTTTCTGTTGGGGACTCTATGCTTCAGGCGGAATGTATTTGGCGCGAAGTCTGAAGGCAAGATGCTTTGCCACTTCGTGAATTCGATTGCCTGGATCCCAGTCACTGCTTACATCTTTTTCCTGCTCTATCCCTGGTTCAGGCCGGGTGACTTCATTGTCTCAGAGATTATCGACAGATTGAGCCTGTGGCTAAGCTTTCATCTTTCATTGCTCTGCCTTGTGTACGTGATGATTGAAACTTTCCGACGTTATCAAGACAAGCAAGGAAAGCTAAGGGATGAGCTGAACAGGAATTCCTACTATGTTTACATCATTCATGTAATCGTTATGGGAAGCCTTGCATTAATCATGCTTAATACTGCTATTCCTTCAATAGTAAAGTACCTTATTTTGACAGTATCAACCTATGCAGTAAGTAATGTGATAATTTCTTTATATAGGAAAATGATTACCTCAAAAGTACTCAATAATAGAATGGAGGAATCAATAATGAAAACAGTAACGACAGCAATTCTCATCGTCACAGTTTTTGCCGTGGGCGGTTGCCCAAAGCGGGAGGACTCAGACAAGGAACAAAGGCCTCCGCGTGTAAGCCTCCACTCGGCAGCCCTTGTGGGGAATCTTGATGCAATTCGGCAACATATAAATGCGGGTTCTGAGCTGAATAAGAAAGATTCGTATGGTTCCAGTCCGCTGATTGTTGCGGTGACATTCGGCAAGACAGAAGTTGCGATGGCGTTGATCGAGGCCGGGGCTGATATGCAAATCACAAACAACGAAGGGTCAACTCCGCTTCACATCGCCGCTTTCTTTTGCCGCACCGAGATTGTCAGGGCGCTGTTGGACAACGGCGCCGACAAGAACGCACTAAACAAGGCCGGACGGACTGCGTTGGAATCCGTTGCAAGTCCATTCGATGATGTCAAAGGCATCTATGATAGAATCGGAAAGGGTCTTAAGCCGCTGGGATTGAAACTGGACTATGAGCGGATTAAAATGACCCGTCCAAGGATTGCGGAGATGCTAAGGTAATCACGTCAAATGATGTAGAGAACATGTGTACTGGTAAAGATGCTGCAAAAGCCTTATGATTGCCAACAAGTTTGTTGGAATGAAATATCCTGAAGTATATCGAAAGCTTAGCGACGTAAAAGAATGGAGCCATGATGTTTGAAGAACTTAACGAAATTAATTCCCTTCCTGCACCATTTCAGTTTTATACAGCAGATGATCTATGGACCGATGAGCATACATCAAAACAAATGCTTGAATACCATTTAAATGAATCAATTGATGTCTCATCTCGAAACAAGAGTTTTATTGAATGTTCTGTGGAGTGGATTGTCTCTCATTTTCAGGTAGGCAGTGACACTTCAATTGCCGATTTTGGCTGTGGGCCGGGCCTATACACAAATCGGTTGGCAGAACGAGGGGCATATGTGACAGGGATTGATTTCTCAGACAATTCCCTTAAATATGCACAAAAAGCAGCTTCTGAAAAAGGATTAAAAGTAAACTATGTTCATACAAACTACCTGGATTTTGAAACAACCAAACGCTTCGACCTGATCATGATGATCATGTGTGATTTCTGTGTGTTAAGTCCAGAGCAGAGACAAAAGCTACTCTCGAAATTCGGTTCACTGCTAAAGCCGGGCGGCTCTGTTCTGCTCGATGTGCATTCCTTAAACTATTTTGAGCAAAGAGATGAGTCGGCAACCTACGAACTGAATCAGTTGAATGGTTTCTGGTCACCAGAGGACTATTATTGTTTTGTTAACACATTCAAATACGAGAAAGAAAAAGTCGTACTTGATAAGTACACAATCATTGAGGAATCCCGACAGCGAATTGTGTACAACTGGTTTCAGTGTTACAGCGAAGATTCACTTAGGTGTGAATTTGAAGAAAATGGTTTTAAGGTCGAAGCATTATACTCAGACGTTGCCGGTAAAGCCATTACTTCAGACTCAACAGAAATTGCTATAGTTGCCTCTTGACGCTTTCAATAGGGACTGAAGCATCTTGTATGATTCCAATTGCTCATGTATTGGCATTATTTTATGTTGATGCTGGTTCGGTCATGGGAGATTTTTCAGTTTGTGATTCGTCACCGCCGCGTTAAGATAAGCATATGAAAGATCCTCCCGGTCAGCGACAATTTGCGACCACACACTGGAGCCTGGTGGGTGCGGCCAAACCTGGGGAGGTGAGCCAGAGGCGTGCCCGAGAGGCGCTTGAGGAACTTTGCCGGGCTTATTGGTATCCCCTCTATGCCTTCGTTCGCAGCGGCGGTTATTCAGCGGACGATGCCCAGGACCTTACGCAAGCCTTTTTTGCCCGGATTATCGAAACGGGCGGATTTGCCTCGGCGGACCGCGAGCGGGGCCGGTTTCGCTCTTACCTGCTGGGCGCGATGAAGCATTTCCTGGCTAATGAATGGCATCGTGCCCAAAGTCAGAAGCGCGGCGGCCATGTGCAAATCATCGAATGGGATGCGCTTGATGCGGAGGGTCGATACGCAGGGGCATCGGAACAGCCGGATAATCCGGAACATTTGTTCGATCGCGAATGGGCGCTGGAGACTATTTCCGGTGCACTGCAAGGGCTGCGCAACGAAATGGCGAAAGCCGGCAAGAGTGAACAGTTTGACGCGCTCAAGGGCAGCCTCACGGGGGAAGACGAGACGCCCCGTGAGGAAATCGCGGCGCGATTAGACATGAGTGAAGGCGCGGTCAAGGTTGCCGTGCACCGTCTGCGGCAACGTTACCGTAAGCTGCTGCGGGCCGCCATCGCGGAGACGGTCAGCAATGAAGCGGACCTCGACGATGAAATGCGTTATCTGGTGGCGGTTTTACGGAGGCGGTAAATTTTTTCTGTAACCAGCGGGCGTTTTTCTTTCAGGAAGTAGTGAATGGAACTTAGAGCACCTAACAATTTGGAGATTTATTCATGAACGCTTCCGAAAAGGACAAATGCCAGCGCTGTGGAGCGGTGATAGGGCGCGAATCAACCGAAAAACTCTGCCCCGCCTGCCTGATGTCGGGCGCCCTGAAGCCGCCCGGCGGTAAGGGCGAGACCGTCTCAATGACGTCGGGCGAAACACTGTCGCTTTACGGGCCCTCGGAATTCCCGTGTGAATTCGGCGGCTACCGGTTGCTTGGATTGCTCGGACGGGGCGGAATGGGCACGGTTTACGAAGCTGAACAACTCACCACCGGACGTCGCGTCG
>CAZWME010000139.1:0-8921 GCA_964634515.1 uncultured Pirellulales bacterium
CGGCGAACCATTGGCAGGTGAAAATATATTGGAGGTGGTCATCATTAAAATATGCGTCTCAGCCTGTGCTTCGACACTTAACGGTAAATGCACCGCCATCTGGTCGCCGTCGAAGTCAGCATTGAATCCCCTGCAGGCCAGCGGATGCAGCATAATCGCGTTACCTTCCACCAGTACCGGCTCAAAGGCCTGAACACCCATTCTATGAAGTGTAGGTGCACGGTTAAGCAACACCGGATGCTGATGAATGACCTCTTCGAGTATGTCCCAGACCTGCTCATCACGCCGCTCAATCATTCTCTTGGCGCTCTTAATCGTATCTGCCAGGCCACGCTGTTTCAGCTTGCGAATAATAAAAGGCTGATACAGTTCGAGAGCTATCTTCTTCGGTAATCCGCATTGATAAAGTTTCAAATTAGGACCAACAACAATTACCGAACGGGCCGAATAATCCACACGCTTACCAAGTAGGTTCTCACGGAATCGTCCCTGCTTGCCCTTAATCATATCGGTCAGGGACTTTAGTGGGCGATTATTACTACCCAGAACAGAGCGCCTGCAGCGACCGTTATCAAGCAGAGAATCCACCGCCTGCTGAAGCATCCGTTTCTCATTGCGGATAATAACCTCAGGAGCGTTCAGATCCATCAGCTTCTTCAAACGGTTGTTGCGATTGATAATTCTCCTGTAAAGGTCGTTTAAATCACTGGTAGCAAAATTATCTCTTTCGAGCAGAACCAGCGGCCTTAAATCCGGCGGAATGACAGGGGCCACTTCAAGCACCATCCAATGTGACTTATTGCTGCTGCTCTTGACCTGGTTGATAATTGTAAGTCGTTTTGTGAGGTCTTTTATCTTTTGCTTACTGTTTGTCTTGCCTATGGCCTCTCTGAGCTGAGCGCTGACTTCATCAAGTTTGAGGTTTTCCAGCAGAGTTCTGATGGCTTCGGCACCCATCCCGGCCTTAAACGACTTTCCGTATTTCTTTTCAGCTTCTCTGTATTCTTCCTCGCTTAGCAGTTGACCGACTTTCAAGGGGCTTTGTCCCGGCTCTGTTACGACATACTCCTGGAAATAGATAATTTTCTCCAGGTCGGCGGACTTCATTGCCAAAAGGTTTCCGAGCCGATTTGGTATAGCTTTGAAAAACCATATATGTACAACCGGCGCCGCCAGATTGATATGCCCCATTCGCTTTCTTCGGACGCGGCTATGGGTAACTTTAACTCCACATCGGTCGCAAATTATTCCCTTGAACTTGGTACCTTTGTACTTTCCGCAGGCACATTCCCAGTCACGCTCCGGTCCAAAGATTCGCTCGCAGAATAATCCGTCCTTCTCCGGCCGGTACGTACGATAGTTGATAGTCTCGGGTTTTCGTACTTCGCCAAAAGACCAACTGCGAATATCATTGGGACTGGCCAACGAAATCTTGACCGAACCGTAGTCATTAATTCGATCGTATATACTTCCTAACATTTAATGCCCCTTACCATTGACACTTGACAATCGGTAACTCACCAATTACTTAAAGTGAGATGCTTCCAAGCCGTTTCTTTTCAAGCTGAATATTCAATCCTAATCCTCTCAGCTCATTGCACAATACGTCAAAAGACAAAGGTGTTCCGGCTTCAAGACTGTTTTGTCCCTTGACCATTGATTCATAGATTTTCGTTCGTCCCTCAACATCATCGCTTTTCACTGTGAGCATTTCCTGAAGTGCATAAGCGGCGCCGTACCCTTCCAGGGCCCAGACTTCCATTTCACCAAATCTCTGTCCACCGGTTCTGGCCTTGCCGCCTAACGGCTGCTGAGTAATCAGACTATAAGGCCCGGTAGCCCTTGCGTGAATCTTGTCATCGACAAGATGATGCAGTTTCATCATATAGATGTATCCAATTGTTGCAAACTGGTCGAAAGGCTCACCTGTCCTGCCATCATATAATTGTGTCTTGAGCGTTGGCGGCACTTCTATAAAAAATTCATCCGCCGACGGTGCTTCCTTGTTCTCCCGGAGTTGTGCTTTTCGATTGCTCATAAGCTCGTTCGCTTCAGCAGTCAATCGCTGGATGTCGTCTTCTGTAGCTCCATCAAATACCGGCGTAATCGCTTTAAAGCCCAAAACCCTTGCCACCCAGCCGAGGTGCGTTTCGAGAATCTGGCCGACATTCATTCGACTCGGAACACCGAGTGGATTCAGTAATATGTCAAGAGGTGTGCCATCCTCGAGAAACGGCATATCCTCCTCGGGCATAATCTTGGCAATAACTCCCTTGTTGCCGTGGCGCCCGGCCATTTTGTCGCCTATTGAAAGTGACCGTTTAATCGCAACGTAAATTTTTACCATTTGCAAAACACCGCTTGGCAGCTCATCGCCGTGTTTCAAACTCTCAACACGTTGCTTCTTTTCTTCCTGAGCTTCTGTAATCTTAGCCCAGAATCTATCTACAATTTTTTGTACGTTATCCCGCAGCGAAGCCGGTTTAACCCACTTGATATTAAAGTTTTCCACCTGCTCATAAACAACATCATCGTCAGAACTGGCGCCGACTTTCTGACGTGTGGATGGATCAATAACGTTGACCTCGTACTTCTTGTGAATAGCTTCGACCATCTGCCTGAATATCATACATTCTTTGGCCTTCATCTGTTTTTGATATTCTTTTATCTGGACCGCTTGTGCCTTCTTTTGTTCTTCTGTACCCGCGCCGCGCCTGGTAAATCGTTCCGTCTTTATTACGACACCTTCGTATCCGCTGGGAAGCTCAAGTGAATCATTTTTGACGTCTTCGCCGGCCCTGCCAAATATAGCATGCAGGAGTTTTTCTTCAGGTGTCAGTTCCGTCTTGCTCTTGGGAACAACCTTGCCCACCAAAATATCGCCGGGGCAGACTCTTGTTCCTTCACTCACCACTCCATATTCATCAAGATTCCGCAGGGCCCTTTCACTGACATTGGGAATGTCACGGGTAAATTCCTCTTTGCCAAGGCGTGTCTCGCGAACTTCTGCTGTAAATTCATCGATATGAATGCTCGTAAAGCTGTCGGCTTTACAAAGCCTCTCACTAACGATAATCGCATCTTCAAAGTTAAAACCGTCAAAAGAGACAAATCCCACAAGGATATTCTTCCCAAGGGCTAATATACCTTTGGAGGTGCCTCCGCCGTCTGCTATGACTTGACCGGTCTTTACCTTCTCGCCAAGCTCTACCATGGGTTTTTGATTAAGACAGGTTCTCTCGTTCAATCCAACAAATTTGGCAAGATGATACTCCTCGGTATGGTCAATAACTATCTTTGAGGCGTCAACCGCGGTTACAATCCCGCTTTTTCGAGCACGGACGACCATACTTGAGTTTTGGCCAACGACTTCTTCCATACCTGTTCCGACCAACGGCGACTCCGTCTTCAGAAGCGGAACCGCCTGACGTTGCATATTAGAGCCCATCAATGCTCGGTTCGCATCATCGTGCTCCAGGAACGGAATAAGTGAAGCTGATACACCAACAATTTGTTTGGGTGAAATATCAACGTAGTCAACTTCGTCGTCGGAAACTTGTGCAAGTTCACCGGCTTTTCTTGCAAGAACAAAACCTTTGGTAATTCTGTCGCTTTTTGCATCAACCGCGCTCGGAGGTGCGAATATTACCTTCATTTCCTCATCAGCCCGCAAATATTCGACATCTTTGGTAACCTTACCTTTTTTGACTTTGCTATATGGCGTAAGTAAAAATCCATACTCATCAATTGCGGCAAATATTGCCAGCGAAGCGATCAGCCCGATATTTGTCCCTTCAGGCGTTTCAATCGGACATATTCTGCCGTAATGGCTGATATGAACATCGCGCACTTCAAACCCGGCCCGCCTTCTGTTCAAACCGCCAGGCCCAAGAGCAGACAAACGCCTTTCGTGGGTCAACTGGCTCAAAGCATTGGTCTGGTCAACAACCTGGCTCAATTCACCACGACCAAAGAAATAGTTGATACTGCTCGAAACGCTCTTGGAATTAACCAAATCTGCAATGCGCAGCGGCTCTTCAGAGTCTCTTCTCATGCTCATCCGTTCCTGAACGGTCCTGCGCAGCTTAAGCAGCCCTTTTCTGATTTCATCAGCAGCCAGCTCATCGATTGTTCGCAGCCTTCGGTTGCCCAGATGATCGATATCATCAACCTCGCCTTCGTTATTACGTAAAGCCATTATGTATTTCATCGTGTTGAGGAAATCTTCGGGGCGAAGCGTCATCTCTTCCTCACCTATCGCCTGATGGAACTTACGATTCAATCTGAACCTGCCGACCTTGCCGAGACGATAACGGTTGGAATCAAAAAATTTCTCCGTAAAGAAAGCTTTTGCTTTTTCCTTGTTGGGTGGATTGCCGGGTCGCAATCTCATATAAAACTTGAGCAATGCCTGCTCGTGGCTCTCGATATCGTCTTGAGCTAATGTGTTCAATATGAGAACATCCCGGACTTCGTCGATAACCTCAATCTGTATAGAAGATTTTTTGGTTTTTTTAGCTTTTGTTTTCTTCTTGGTGCTTTTAGTTTTGGGCGTTGCGTACGCACCTTGCACGATAGATACTTTATCGCTTATTTGTGCACCGGCTTTTACTATGATTTCGCCGGATTCCTCATCAACAAGCGGCTTAACGGTCCACATAGAGGGAGTTAATTTATTGAGCGGCACCTTTTTCGTCGGATAAAACAGCCGTAGAATCTCCTCTGTAGTACCGTAAGCAGGGGACATCGCCCGAAGTAAAATCGTTGCAGGTATCTTGCTGGACTGGTCGATTCTGACAACCAGAATGTCTTTATTCGTCACCCCTATCTCTATCCAGCTGCCCCGCTCGGGGATAACTCTGCCGCCATGCAGAACCCTGTCGCCTTCTTTGCTCTCAATAAGAAAATCAACACCCGGACTTCGGTGCAATTGGCTTACGATGACTCGAACAGCGCCGTTGATAATGAACTCCCCGCCACCTATCATAACCGGCATTTCGCCGAGATATATCGCCTGCTCGGCCAAATCCTCACCTTCCTTGGTCCGCAGTCTGCACCATATTTTCAATGGATAGCCGTATGTCAGCCGTAACTGTCGGCACTGAGTAGGGGTGTAATGCGGCCTTTCCAGTTCATAGTAGAGATATTCCAGAACCTTCTTTTTGTCGTAGCTTTCGATAGGAAACGTCTCGCGGAAAATAGCTTCGAGCCCGATAGACTTTCTTTTAGTCGGAGCGACGCCATTTTGTAAAAAAAACTCATAACTTCTTCTTTGTACTGCTACCAGGTCCGGAATCTCAACGGCATCTTGTACTCTTCCAAAATTACGAACGCTTTGTTCAGTACCAATCTCACGCATTACCTTTTCTCCAGCATTAAATGCCCAAATCGCCTTCTAACTACAACCCTCTGTGCCATTGCTGCTTTTTTCACAAAAGGGCTGGCCTGGCCACCCTTGTTGCCTAAGCCAACTCAACTACGGCTCCGACTGCTTCAAGCTGCTTTTGTGTCGCTTCGGCATCATCTTTACTGAGGCCCTCTTTTACCGGCTTGGGAACATTGTCAACAAGCTCTTTGGCCTCCTTCAATCCCAATCCCGTTAAAGCTCTAACCTCCTTGATAACCTGGATCTTTTTATCGCCGAATTCTTTAAGGATCACATCAAAGCTTGATTTTTCTTCCTTCTCTTCAGCCGGACCCTGTGCTGCGGGACCTGCAACCATAACGGCTCCGCCTGCTGCCGGTTCAATACCATATTCGTCCTTGAGATAATCAGCTAATTCTTTTGCTTCCATTAACGTAAGACCAACTATCTCGTCGCCAAGCTTCTTGACCTTACTGTTTACCTTGTCTGTCGCCTTAGCCTTTGTTGCCTTGCTTTCCTTAGTCTCCTTCTCTGCCTTGGTCTCTTTCGTCGCCTTGGTTTCTTTTGTTTTCTTAGCTTCTTTTGCTTCTTCTGCCATTTCTATTAACTCCTGTTATAGCGCCTCGTGGTAGCCGAAACTCCGCTGTCTCGTTTAACCCCAATACTAAAACCGGGGACAGCCACGCAGGCTGTTCTCAACTTGTTATTTCGTTTTATGCTGCTTGTTTTTCGTCCTTCTCGACGATAGTCTCAATACAACCTGCGATAATTCCCGCAGGAGCACCAATTGCTGATACTAAATTGCCGGCCGGGGACTGTATCAAACCGGCAATCCTGCTCAGTATCTCTGCCCGTGTCGGCATCTTCGAAAGTCCGGATGCACCATGAGCGTCCAAAGCCGAGCCATCAAGAAATGCCCCTTTAATCTCTATATGAGGAATCTTCTTGACCCATTCGGTCATTGCTTTTGCAACGTCAACAATACTGTCACCGCCATAAACGATAGCGCAGGGACCGCTGAATAACGACGTTGCCGACTTCATCTGCTGGTTGCACAATGCTTGTTTGAACAGCAGGTTCCTGACTACTGATAAGCGGATGTCCTTTTCTTTAAGGTCACCGCGCATTAGATTGTTGTCAACACCGTTAATGCCTTTTGTGCTGACAACCAGAAAATCTTTGATGTCCTCGCTGACGATTTTCTTTTCCATCTCCGACTTTAGTAACTCTTTTACGTACTTGCTCATTTTTCGTATCTCGTATTACGTATTATGTTGTTAAAAATCAATCGTTATACCGGGGCTCATTGTCGCAGATATACTGACTTTTTTGATATACGTCCCTTTTGATGCGGTCGGTTTTATCTTCTTTATATGTGAGATAAACGCATCGATATTATCTACCAGTTTTTCCTTCTCAAAGCTTTGCTTGCCGACCACTACATGAACATTACCACCGGCATCGTTTCTATACTCAACTTTGCCGGCAGCAAATTCAGCCACTGCTTTGACAACATCGGCGGTTACCGTGCCGTTTTTGGGTGAAGGCATCTTTCCCTGCGGCCCAAGAACGCGTCCAAGCTTACCTACCCTGCTCATGACCTTCGGGGACGCGATGGCCACATCGAAATCCATCCAGCCGTCCGAAACTTTCTTTACCAGCTCATCACAGCCTGCCTCAATAGCACCGGCACTCCTGGCAGCCTCAACATCAGAGTCCTCGCAGAAAGCGATCACTTTCTTTTGCTTTCCAATCCCGTGAGGTAAAGATATTGAGCCTCTAACCAGTTGGTCGGCCTGTTTAGGGTCGATGCCTAAATGCATCACGCATTCGATGCTCTGGTCGAATTTTACCGACTGGAACGACTTGATTTTATCGACCGCCTCAGCCAGACTAAGATTTCCATTGCCTAATTGTTCCGATTCTTTTTTGTATCTTTTGGTTTTAACTCGCATTGTTCATCTCGTTTTATATACCGATTATCACTAATCAATTACCTCCACGCCCATACTCCGGGCGGTACCTCTTATAATTTTCTCCGCCTGTTCCAGATCGTATGCGTTCAAATCCTTGAACTTCGTCTCAGCGATTTTCCGAACCTGCTCGGCACTGACTTTTCCGACCTTCTCTTTATTCGGGATGCCGCTGCCTTTTGCGATTTCGGCCGCTTGTTTCAGCAAAACCGCCGCCGGCGGACTTTTTACCTCAAATGTAAAACTTTTGTCCTTAAAAACTGTTATCACTACCGGTACTGTCGTTCCGTTAAGGTCTCGGGTTCGCTCATTGAACTGCGAAACGAACTGACCTATGTTCACGCCATTCTGACCTAAAGCAGGCCCTATCGGCGGCGCTGGTGTCGCCTTGCCACCCGGGGCCTGCAATTTAATTTTTACTACTACCTCTTTGGCCATTCTTCACCTTTAATTGTTTGTACGTACTCTATAAGCTCCGTACCTGAAGTCTCTTAATTACAGTTTCTCTATCTGCCAATACTCAATATCCAGCGGGGTGCTGCGACCGAATATCGTAACAATCACCTTTACAATACCACGTTCGGAATCAATAGAATCGACAACGCCTTCGAAGTTTTCAAAAGCACCTTCACGAATCTTAATCATATCACCTTTTTTAAACTCAACTTTGATGCTTGGTGCTTCCTCGGGCTTTTCAGCCTCTAAAAGCATCTTTGCTACATCCGTATCGCGCATCGGGCTGGGAACTCCTTCCGAGCCAATAAAATCTCCAACGCCGGCCGTACCTTTAATCATGAACCATGCCTTTTCGGGAACACGCCCGTCATCGGTCGATTCCATCTCCATAAAAACATAGCCAGGATACAGTTTTCGCTTATGGACTGTCTGCTTGTTGCCGCGGATACGCTTTATCCGCTCTACAGGAACCTCTATCCTGCCGATAATATCGACCAAACCCTCTCTCTCGACCTTCTGTACAAGGGCATCTTTGACCTGCACTTCTTTATTTGCCGCAACTCGTAAAACATACCACTGCATATTAGTACCCTGTCTTATATCCCCTTTGAGATACAATTATTAGACCAAGAGCCAAGTAAAGAACGTTCGGAATGTAAGATCCGTCACTCCAAGAAGAACAGCCATAATAAAAACAACAACGATAACAATAAATGTTGAAACAGCTATTTCCTTTCTGCTCGACCAGCTAACCTTTTTCATTTCGCCTTCAGCAGCAATCATAAAGTCTGCAATTGAAGGTTTATTCATCAACCAGGAAGTAAAAAGAGCCAAAACAACAAATAAGCCGGCCGGAACCATAGTTTCAACCCACAATCCAAGATCCGTCGCCTGCAGCCTTTTATAAAGCTGCAAACAGCCTAATCCGGCAATTATTGCGGCGGCAAATGCACTGCAAAGCCTTGTGTATTTGCCCTGGCCGCGCTTATAAATAGTAAAAATCATATTCGACCTCATATCAACCAGGTTTCAGTAGATTCAATTCCGTCGTATCTTACCGAAAACCTTGTGTTTCAAAGCAGGCCAGGAGGGAATCGAACCCCCAACCTTCGGTTTTGGAGACCGAC
>CAZWME010000140.1:0-8900 GCA_964634515.1 uncultured Pirellulales bacterium
TAAATCTCTTTTTTTAAGGAGAAAGACAATGTTTAAGAAAATTTCATTTTTAATTTCACTTGCTCTGCTGCTTATTCAGTTCCAAACTGCGTCAGCGCAAATAATGTGGATCGACGACGGGCCCGACCATCTCTGGAACACCCCGGGCAACTGGAGTCCGCAAAACGTACCGACCGCCCTTGACAGCGCTTCAATCGACGGCCCGGACAATACACATTGCGAAATCCAGGACGGTATTACCGCAGAATGCGAAACACTCAGAGTCGGCAATGCCATCTCCACAACAAACCTGGACATCAGCGGAGGCTCACTTACAGTAGCCGGGGCCTACATTGGTGTGGATAGTGTATCCGGCCACGGCATACTGAATATCAGCGGGGGTTTATTTTCCTCCGGGGCATTGCAAATCGGCTGGAGGGGCGTCGGCACGCTAAATATGACAGGCGGTACTGTCGAGCTAAGTGGCAACCTGATAGTACCTGGCCTGACAGGCACCGGCACAGTGAACCTCGACGGCGGTATTATCAATGCATCCGATCTTCGTTTAACATCTGACTTGGGCTTATTGAATATTACCACCGGCACACTGGTCCTTGATGACGATGACACGGAAACAATCCAAACCAACATAGACAACGGCCGGCTCACCGCCTATGAAGGCCAGGGCACCCTGAACATCGATTATGACGTAACAAATCCCGGAAAAACCACCGTAACGGCCACACCGTTGCTCATGCCGAATCCAATTGATGGAGGTTCTTTATCACCAGGCCAGGTGGAGTTGAGCTGGACTTTACCTGATGAGCTTTTGCCGGGAATGCCCGTATCTGTTGACGTTTACTTTACCGACGACCTCGATGCCCTCGAAAACTTTACCGATCCCGATGCCATCAGGGTCGTCACCAACCAGAGTGTGTCTTCTGTTGTCGTGCAAACCCAGCCAAAAACGCGGTACTATTGGGCAATTGATATTTATTACGGCCCCGATATTCTTCCGGTCTATGGCCCGATCTTTACTTTTTTCACGGACAATCAGCCGCCCAAAGTACAATTCACCAATGACCTTCTTACGACCTGGTTGACCGAAGGTGTCGTTGATGTCAATCTGGATGCGACTGTCATAGACGATGGCGTTGGCTATACTGTGACATGGACCGTTGTGAGCGAGCCTAATGAAGGAACTACTGTTATTACTGATGCTGCTGCAGAGGATACTGTTGTTAACCTCAGTGCAACAGGTCAATATCTCCTGCAGCTTGAAGCCGATGACGCCGAGTACACGGGCTCCAATACGATAACTATCAACGTCTTTGCCGACGGCTGTGAAGCAGCAAAGTCACTGCCCGATTTCAAGCTGATACCCGGCGATATCAATGAGGACTGCATAGTGAATGAGCTGGACCTGGCAATATTAGAGGCACACTGGCTTGAAAGTAATGCATTAGAGTTTAAGCCGTAGGGCAGCTCTATCATATTTCGAAATGCTGGTTTTGTGACGGGATATACGAAAATAAAATGTCCCAACAATCTGCTTGTCCACCATAGTACCGATTTTCTCGGGACGAAGGTGGAAGCAGAGCCGGATGGTGTGCACAAGCGGTTTCTCAACTTTTTTACATAAATCATAAGATTTTTCATATTTTTGAATGAAAAAAGCCGGTTTTTTCGTTTTTTTTCAGAATCCCTGTCACCTTTATTAATTTCTCGTTCCTATTATTTCGAGATATTAATATATACTATGTGAAGGGATTTCGATTATGCCGGAAATATCACCTAACGAAATCGAATTGCTGACATCAAGCCGCAAGGGTGACACTTCGGCCTTTGAAGCTATCATTAAAAAATATCAGTCTTATATCTGCGCAATCACCTTCAGTGCAACAGGCGACCTCGGAAAAAGTGAAGTACTGGCTCAGGAAACATTCATCAGCGCCTGGAAGGACTTAACACAACTCAAAGACCTGAATAAATTTCAAAGCTGGCTCGGCGGTATCGCCAGAAACGTAATCAAAAATTCATTCAGAAGCCAACAACATGATCTTATCAGTAAAGTTGCTTCCATCGATCAGTTACAAGAAACTGTAACTAATGATTCCGGCCCGGTCGAAAGGGTAATAACGAAAGAACAGCAACACGTCGTCCGCAAGGCACTGCAGCAAATTCCTGAACAATTCCGTGAACCACTTGTGCTTTTCTATCGGCAGGAGAAATCTGTAAAGAAAGTTGCCGAACAACTGAGCTTATCTGAAGATGCCGTAAAACAGCGTCTTTCACGCGGGCGAAAGTTACTAAAAGAACAATTCGCGGCGATGGTCGAAACAACTATCTGTCGTACTGGTCCGGGTAAGTCATTTACCTCTGCTGTCATTGTTTCTATTACTGGCATGGCTATAAAAGATTCCGGAATTGCCACTGCCGCTTCAGTTGCGGCTATTAAATCTGCAACCGGTACTGCCGCAGGTATAACGACCATGACCAGCGGCATAACAGCTAAGATAATTACAGTAGCGGCCGTAGTGACTATTGGCGTTGGAACGGTATTAACATACAAGCACCTCATTAAGCCGGGTAAGGGGCCGGACTCCTCTCAAACCGTAAACACAACAGAACAACAAAAAGAACCTGCAGAACAAAACGCCCAAAACCAGCAAAATTACCAGGCGAGTACTGCAAAAGAAATTCAGCAAGCCGACTTGCAGCAAGGTCAACCTGGGTTTACTGAAGGTTTCCAGGGTACACCCGAAGTACAACCTAAAGACAAAGAAACTGTGGCCGTAATTGAAAAGATGAGCAGGTATCGTGGGATTGTCAAAGATGAAGCAGGCAAGCCGATTGAAGGAGTAGTTGCTCGAAGATACTGGTATTCTTCTAATTTACCTGAAGGATGGATGGATGATTTAGAGGCGATAACCAATGCTCAAGGTGAATTTGAGCTTGGGCCTTTACCTGATATTAACCGAGGACGAAACATATACAGTGTCCTGTTATTTGAACATTCTGATTACGGTATAGCATGGTCAACGACATCTCAGAGGTATTCGTCGGTTACTCTTTCAGACTCGAGCGTTACTTCCGGAAGAATAGTTGATGAACAGGGAAATGGAATAGAAGGAGCTATAGTTATAGCTAAATTACCAAGGTATCATTATGAAAACAATCGTGCTCATGGCGATTTTGAAATAACTGCTGCTGCTACTGATGAGATGGGAGAATTTGTTTGTACGGATCTTCCGGCAGGTTCCAGATTTCATATTGCTGTCCTGAAAAAGGGCTATGAAATTTATGATACGAGCGAAATTTACGAACTGAATAAACATCCATTTCGTGCTGGACATAATGATTTGCTGATTACGCTCAAACCCGGTGGAGCTATCAACGGGCAATTGATACTGGATGGTAAGCCTTATGAAAAAACTGGAATCGTTGTTGAAGCTTATACTTCCTGCCCCCGTATAAAGGGCAGGGGACTAACGGATGAGAACGGACAGTTTGAAATTATTGGTTTAGTGAAAACGCAAAAGTTTACTTTGACTGTAAATAGTGAATTTTTTGCCGAGATGGATTTAATTTGTAAGCCGGCTGAGAATATAAGCTTAATAGCTGATTCAGAGCCGGTAGTTAAACTTGAGCTGCAGAAAGGCATTCCAGTTACAATAAAGGTTGTTGACAAGTTAACAGGCCGGAGTCTTGCCAATCTCCCGGTTTCCATAGCATTATATGATCCTAATTACCGTCAATTAGAAAAACCCGTGAGTATCCGCATCACATCAGGAAAAACAAATGATGCCGGAAAGTACACCGTCAATCTGACACCGAACTACTATCGGATAACAGCTCGTAACTGGCTGGATGTCCCAGATGAAAATTTCTCACAGTATTTTAGAATTACGGATGAGCAAAGCAGCTTGGATTTAACAGTAGCTGTCATATCTAAACCGAAAATACGCGGCAGGCTTGTTAATTCCAGTGGTAAACCAATCCGTGGCTATGTGTGGCTTGGAGCCGTAAGAACTATAACTGATGAACACGGCGATTTTGAAGCTGATGAGCCAGAAGTTAATACCGAGGATATTCGCGCCTGCTATGCGTTTGATATAGAGAATAAATTAGGGCGTGTTTTTTTTCGGCACAAAGGTGATGATGCTAATGAACTTGAGATTGTACTCGAACCTCTGGCTGGCGTTGTCGGTAGATTGATTGACCAGAACGGTGAAGCTGTAACAAGTATTATACCGAGAATTTCAATTGTAAATCCAAACGGCAAGACATATGGGGGGAGATCATCTACAACCATTGAAGATGATGGCAGTTTTAGGATTGAGAGGATTCCGGTGGGAATAGAGATGGTGATTGAAACTGCGTTATGCTCAAATTTGATGGTTGTAAATATAGGATCGTTAGAGGAAGGAAGGATTAGGACACTACAAATAGGTCAGTTACAACCGTCAGAGGTGCTGGATGTAGGTGAGGTCTTTGTCAGGCGGGAGACGATACCGGGGTTTGAAGATGGTAACATAGATTGGGACGGCACGTTGTCCGGGCTTCTAACGAATGAAAATGGCCGGGTGATGGTAGGCTTCGACCTGGGGATTCGCTATGGAAGCAGGACGTTTCACGATGTGACGGATATCAACGGTCGGTATGAGTTTGTTGGGCTGCCAAAAGATAGAAAAGTTAAATTGAGAATTTCTGGCATAGCCGACGGGCCCGGCGGGATCGGCAGAAGACTTTACCGCGAATCATTTGAAGTTATTTGCGACGGCAATCCTTTTGACATACAACTGTCCGGCAAGTAAGCAACATAGGACGGGCTGTATTTTATAAAAAACGCTAAAAGAAGTGTCTTTTGTTCACGTCTTGTTACTGTCCTGCTATCGCATCATCAACAGCTTTTTTCACTGCGGCAACAGCGGCTGACTGGGGCATCTTTATATAAGCAGCATCGATGGCCTGCTGTGCCGGGCCGAGCCTGCCCATCCGGTAATAGGTATAGCCTAAGAGAAAATCCAGTTGGCCAGAACCGCTCCGCCCCAGCCATTCTCTAATATCGGCAATCCTGCTGCCGATAATATGTCGCCCGCCCAACGTAGTCGCAAGGTCAATCTTGGTCTTTACATATTCCGGATTAGCCTCGATGGCTCTGGAAATAAACAGCGCACTGCTGATATATTCACCCGCGCCCAACAACGCATGCCCTTTGCCCGCATAACAAAGCGGATCATCCGGCTTATAAATTGATGCCAACGCAAAAGAATCCGCCGCCGCGTAGTACCTGCCCCCTTTCAAATGACCTTGCGCTTCCTGAAAATGACTATTGAACCGGATCATTGAAAAAGTGTCCGGATTTGTCTGTGTTCCCCTGATGCTTTTGGCTTTGGCGGACAAGTCGGCCTGCGAAAGACCTTTCAAACCATCCACGCTGCCTATTGCTGACTCGGCGGGGTTATAAGAACTTTCTCTCCGGCTAAGCCCCACGGAACTAAGACCAATATTTGTTCTTGTCTCCTCACTTGTGCGACCGGTCCCCTGACTCTCTTTCTTATCGACGGAATTTATCAAATCTTCGAGTTGCCGTTTTACCTGCTCGATAATGTCTGAGGTAACTCTGTCACGCTCACCCTGCGCATCTATGTCACTCTCTGCGGATATGACCTCATCCCGAAACGTCATTGCATTCGCCTGTGCGTATGCCTCTGCAAGCGTCGTTTTGGCTTCAAGTTTGTCCCTGCCAAAGTCCGGCACTGCCGTCCGTGTTCGTTCAGTCGTCCGGCTTTGGTCAAACAGCTCGAAAGAATTATACTTTTCTATCGAACTTTGTTTATTTTCCAGACCCGACGTCGCAAGCCCCGTCTCAAAGGATATACCGTCCTCTTGTTTTCCGATTTCTGTCTCTTGATTTTGTTTCCGATATTTCTCAAACATCAAATGTTGGTCTTTGGCCGATACGTTTGACTCGGCTTGTTGCGTAAGAAGCTGAAGTTCCCGTATGCTCTTTACTATTCGAGGTTCAAGCGGCATACTGTCCTGCGTTTGTATGCCGCGCAATCCCGGCTCAGTTGCCGAAGTGTCTCTAACGGAAAAAGTCTGCCTCTGCGAATCAGATACATACGTTCCCGTTGCAAAGCCGCTCTGCATCCTGCGGTTATTAATTCTTGCTCCCGTCTGCCCGAACACACCCCAATAGCCCGGCCTTGTAGTGGCCACCGTCCGGCTTTGTAAATAGTATGGTTGGACGCTGTATCTGTTGGACGAATAACCAACGTCTTCCGCCCCCGCCGAATCCCGCAAAAATGAGCTAAGAGACGATGAACCAAGGTCTCCCCTGAAACTCGTGATCGGACCATAAGGCACAGTGCCGCGAAAATGCATCCCCCGCCGGACATTGCCTGTAATCAAAAGATTGCCGTCCACATCAGGCATCTTGGGATTGCTGAACTGGCTGCTTTGATAACTGCTTGGTGGAACCGTGCTGTAACCGGCCGGATTAAATATCGCGGGATTTTCTATCGGCTGGCTTACAGACGAACCGAGCGCAACAAACACTCCTGCTGCAATAAGCGCCCGCGACCTGATAAATAGTCGGCTGTTCATACTATTAAATGCCTTCCTGTCCGCAATTATATTCACAATCGCCCAATCAACCTTTTTCGGCGGTTGGATTCTTTTTGTATTTCGGCTTCTCGGCCCAGCTAAGTTTAGTCGCTAATGTGTCCCATTGGCTCCGAAGAGGATTATTGACAATCAGAAAATCACAGCTTTGCCGCTCAACCCTGATCACGTCATCAATTGAAAGCTTAAGTGAAATCTGCCCGTCGATGGAAATAGTCGTCCCTTCGTTGACCCGTATACCAACGACCTCGATCTTGCTCTCGGCATTGATAACAATTGAACGAAAGCTCAGCGAATGAGGACATATCGGCGTAATAACCATTGCCTCCATATTCGACGACACTATTGGTCCCCCGGCCGAGAGATTATAGGCCGTTGAGCCTGTCGGTGTGGAAATTATCAAACCGTCACTGACGCAGCTCGCCAATGGCTGACCATCAACTAACATTTTAAGCTCGACCATTCTAAAGGGCGGGCCCGCTGTAATAACAACATCATTAATGGCTGATGAGCAGAATTTCTCGCTTTGGCTGCCTCCGTCATTACTGAAAACCCTGCAGCTAAGCATCATCTGCCTGTCTATCGGGGTGGTCCCTTTTGCTAAACGGGGAAAAAAGTCCTTGAGTTCGCTAACGCTGAATTCCGCCAGGTAACCGAGCTTGCCGACGTTTACCCCTATCACCGGCACACCCGCCTCGCTTCCGCCCCTTGCCGTTGAAATGATACTCCCGTCGCCGCCGAAGACCACCGCGTAATCGCATTCTTTGAGAATCTCCGCGCTGCAGTCGGCAACGCTGCAATTTGCCACTATCTCGGCCTTGTCTTTCGCAAAGCCCGCGAATTCCTTAATCGCCTTACTGACTCCTTCTTTTCGCGGGTCGCCGAAAATTGCTAATTTGGGCAGAGATTTCATGTCCGGTAATCTCGTAATCCATAAATCGAAGATCTTAATATCGAACATCTAAATTCGATATTCAAACATTCATAATCCCGGGTTTTGACTTTTGTGTCTTGGCCGATTTTGCCTGCTTTATACTTCGTATTTCGATCTTGGCTCTTCGAACACTAAGCATTTCTTTAACGGTCTCTACTATTTTATCGGCATTTATACCCGCTTCCATAAGTTGGTGCTTCCTGGAATTGTGTCCTATAAACCTCCCCGGCGCTCCAAGCACACGTATGCCCTTTACCGAACGGCTTTTAGCCGCAGCTAATTCAAGCACCGCCGAGCCGAATCCACAGGCCCCCGCGTGGTCCTCCACCGTGATTACTACCTTCCCCTTGTCCGGCCCGGAGACAATCTTCTCATCAACAGGCACCGCGAATCGTCCGTTAATCACGTCGGCCGCAATGCCCTCTTCAGCTAACATCTCAGCCGCTTTCAGCGCCTCTGTCAAAATAATGCCGTAACTTACAATCACAACTGTGGATTTCTTAGACCTTTTCACTAACACGCTTTTGCCCAGAACGAACGGCTTTGCACACGCCGCCCGGACATACTTCTGCTCCGGCACAAAATCTTTAGGATACCGTATAACGACCGGCCTGTCCTGGCACAATGCGAATTCCAAAGCCCCTCTCATTTCGATATCATTCGCCGGTGCCGTAAGCACCATATTCGGTATCAACCTTAAAAATCCGATATCCATAAGCCCATGATGTGTCGGTCCGTCAGAGCCGACCAGCCCCGCTCTGTCGATACAAAATACTACAGGCAGGTTCTGAAGAGCCACATCCTGGAATATCTGGTCGAAGCTGCGCTGCAGAAACGTCGAGTAGATACATACTACCGGCCGTAAACCGCTCTTGGCAAGACCCGCCGCAATATCAATCGCCGCGCTTTCGGCGATACCAACATCATAAAACCTGTCTGTGAACTTCTTGCTGAATTCGACCAATCCCGTCCCGTCGCACATCGCTGAGGTGATAGCCACAATCCTGTCGTCCTTTTGAGCTAATTCTGTCAGATGCTCGCCGAGCACACTGGTAAAACTCCGCCTCCTCGCGTCTGTCTCCGATTTAACGGCATCCCCGTTCATCTTGAAAGGCCCGGTCGAATGAAATTTACTCGGCCCCTGGTCCGCCGGCTCGAAGCCTTTGCCCTTCTTAGTATAGACATGCAGAATTGCCGGATGATTCAAATCCGCCAGCGCCTCGAACAACTGTATAAGAGAGTCGATATCATGACCGTCAACGGGCCCGAAGTACGGAATATTCAGGCTCTCGAACATCTGGCTGGCCGGCAGCGCCATCCTGATACCTTTCTTGAACCTCTCAATCGCCTCCTCGAC
>CAZWME010000141.1:0-8889 GCA_964634515.1 uncultured Pirellulales bacterium
AGAGACACGGTTTGTCCATTTGCAAATCCAACGGTTAAAAAGTATCTTCTTGCCTCTTCTCTTCTGGTCGATTTGAAATATTGTGCTTTTTCGCCAGTCTACAATTTCATCTGAAATCCTTTTAACCTCTTCCTCAGACAGCTCTATCCTGGTCAATTCAAGAGGATCATCGCTTACGTTATATACACAGGACGTTCTGTCTGCCGGATTGTAAATGAATTTACGCTTTCCCTGAACAAAGCCCGAAGGGCCTTCCTGCATCCAGCCAGAAAAATAAACCTTACGCCCATTTGGGACAGAACCGAGCACATTAATACCATCAAAGCCAAACTTCTCTGTTTCAAAACCTAAAAGCCCTAATAATGTCGGCGCGAAATCGACCGAACTAACAAGTTCGGCAACCTTCTTTCCCGGCTCCAACAGAAGCGGGGCACGAACACAAAAAGGTATGCGCAGGGCCTCATCGAACTCTATCAAAGCATGCCCACGCTTACCGTGCTCACCAAACGCCTCACCATGGTCGCCAACAACACAGAAAATTGTTTCATCGGTCAGTCCCAATCTTGCAAGCTCCACGTCTAGGGCCGCAAGAAAACTATCAATGTAGAAAATTGACTGCCGATAACGCTCAATCGGCTCCTTTGCTGGCGTGTCGAACCATTCAGGAACTTCGTAAGGGTCGTGAGTAACCGAGCACAGAACAGTAAGGAAGAACGGCCTCTCTTCAGACGTTATCCATTCGGTAATAGGCTTTAACATTGAGAATTCGTCACTTGCAAGATAGCCGAGATGGCTGTTCGGGTCATTCAGGTCATCTCTGGCCCAGAATTTATCGAAACCAAGGTTATATACCAACCCAGGACGGGATTCAAAGCTGCCCAAAGCTGATTGGAAAAACGCCGTTCTGTATCCCGCTTTTTTGCTAAGGGTCGTGACTATACCAGGGTAGTGCATCTCAACAGGAACCGTCTCAGCAAGGTCCTGAGAGGCGGACGAGAACCATCCTGTCAAAAGAGCAAACAGCGCCTTCGTTGTATGAGTCAGGGAGGTGCGTGTGTTTAAAAACTCAATACCCTGTTTAGCTATAGTCGCAAGATATGGCGTTGAATTACTTCCACTTTCCGAAAGTGAGGTGTATTTGTATTGAACTCCTTCGAGAACAACCACAATCACGTTACGATCCAGTTGGTATTCTTTACGCGTAATTTCTAAATGTTCGAAACTGGGTATTTTTCTCTCAGGAAGAAAATGTTGACGGTTATCAGAGACAATAACGCTCATAATTGCCCGCAAATGGCAGTTATAGTGTAATCCCAAGGAAGCTACCTGTGGAGAACTGCCTTTGGATACTGCGCCGCGAACTAAAATGCTGCTGACAATAATGGCCAAAGAAATGACAATCCTGGTTAAAAAACGCTTTCTATTGTAATTTGGCGGAAGGGGGTTTGCCAAAACGAAGAAGAAAAATGTAAGAGCAACCGCACTGGGACCGAGTAAAATAAAAGCCGTAATAGGCATCTTTAAAAGATTAACACCGATTATACAAAACGTGTGCAGCGGGGCCCTCACCAATGACAAAAGAACCCTGGGTAAAATTTGTGTTCCGGTTCTGATCAGCCAGCCGGCATTCATAACCGCCCAGGTACACACAACAGCAGCGGTAATAGTAGTTGTACGAAGAACCCATCTTCGAGGCCACTTAAAACAAATCAGCGCAAGCGTAACCTCGACAATCAACAAAAACGATATATCAAGAAGAATCCAGCCAAGATACTCGCCAAGATAGCTGTTACGCCAGGAATGAAAAAGTTTCACGGCAAGAGTGCAAAATAACGCCATGAACATAATGACGCTGTAAGCACGGGGTGCTAATATGTTATACAGACGCCGAAGCATCATAACCTTTGCATTTTTTCTATCGGTTGGAAAATGCTTAGAAATCATAGAGTGTCAAAATACTAAAAGTCATAACAAATAGCAAGCTGTTGCTTTGGCCAAAAGAATATAACAGCACAGCATTCAAGTTGCCGTCCAGGTAAGGTCGCTATGGAGCTTTGTAACATTTTTATGTTCGTTAAGAATAATAAATATTAATAAGTAGAAAATAGTAATAGTATTCATATAGTTGGTTAGATTGTTACATTGTACGATGAGACGGCACGTAAAGTTTTATTGGGGCGTTAGTTGGATACGATAAGGGCATATTCATCATTGTGGAAAACCTGTTAAATTGTATATGGTATTTCTAGTACAAACTAACAACCTAACTAAGGCAGTTGTGACGTAAGGGATAAACTAGCAATCGACATTGTTTCTAACAACTTTGTTAACAACTTATCTACAACCATCATGTCAGTAGAATAATTGAGATTTTCTTAAGAATTGTTTTGAATTATTTCTGTATTATGGTTAAGTAAGAAACAATATATATATAAACAATATAGAAATTAATGAGGAGATATCGAGATGTCTCTTGAATTAGAATTGTGTTTAAGAAGGCCGTTTACATTACTGGCCCATGAGGCACTTTTGAATATTTACTATTCGGCCTCGTGCCTAAAGAAAAAAGCCGGAGTATTTCTCCGACCTTTCGGCCTTACGGACGTACAGTTTAATCTGATGATGCTCTTAAAATACCAGTGTGAACAGGATGAGGGCCTAAGTCAGGCCCGGCTAAGCAGCATGATGCTTGTTAACCGTGCGAATATAACTTCCCTTATAGACAGGATGGAAAAAGCCGATTTAGTTATCCGAACGCCTGCTCCAGCCGACAGGCGCTCCAATATAGTCAAGCTGACCGGCCGGGGAAAGGAACTGCTCGCACAGATTGAGCCGCTTTACACGAGGGAAGTAAAACGTATAATGGCCGCTTTGAAACTTAACGAGCAAAAAACTGTTATTGAAATGCTTGAAAGAATCCGGGGGAATGTTTCAGAGCTAAACGAGAATAAAACGCAGGATGTCGGCCTTGTAAGGGTGTAAGGAGTGATTTATGGACAAGAGAGTTAAAACTCAAGACAATAAACCATCATCTTTATTCGCAGGCTTTGATGTAGGCAGTAGCTTTGTGCATTATGTGGTTCTTAATAAAGATAAAGAAATAATATACTCTCCAAAGCCTGTAATGCACTTAGCAGATCCGATCGGAGCGATAAAACAAGCCTGGCATGATATCGAGGAGAAGTTTGACGGCGATAGCATCGAAAATACTGCGTTCACGGGAAGCGGGGCCGAGTCATTCCCAAAAGTCATGAAGGGCATAACTTATGTGTATGACAGCGTCGCGATTCCGAAAGGCATCGAGGCGGCACAGCCCCAGGCGGAGTATATCTTTCATATCGGGGCAAAAGACTCATACTTTTTCAATTTAAAGCAGATAGACGGCAAAAAGATTATTCAGGAGTGGAAAACAGGTACTAAGTGCGGAGGAGGCTCCGGAACGCTGATAGAAAAGCAGTGCAGAAGGCTGTTTGAAGGACAGGTCGACGCCCCTGAGCTTGGAGATGTATCTGCGGCGAAGGATGAAATACAAAAGGAAAAAATAAGAATAGAAAACAGGAAAAAACAACAGGCAAGATTAGAGGAAATGTTCGACAGGGCCCAGAAAGAGGCCCGGCGGTCTAAAAGGCCAAGTGAGTTTCTGGCAAGATGCGGAGTTGTTATCCAATCTGATTTGATTCACAAACAAAACGAGGGTGCGACAAGAGAAGACAATTTAGCAGGGCTTTTCAGAACCGTCGCGAGAAACTATAAGATCGACGTTCTCGGGGCAAGGGAATTCGAAGCCGGTAAAAATTCCGGTAGTGCTGTCGCAACAGGCGGAGTTCTTACTAATGATCTTATAAGAAAGAACCTCGAAGAATTCCTCGGCCTTTCTATAACCAGACCGAAGCATTATCATAATATAGCGGCAATAGGCACAGCGGTTAAAGGAATCGAGCAAAACAACAGTGTTGTTTTCAGTCTCGAACAGCTCGATAAAGTAGCCGAATACAGCAGGGAAAAAAGACAATTCGCGCCGTCACTTCTCGAATATCTCGGAAAAGTGAACGAAAGCAGTGTCACATTAAAGGGAGAAATACCCCCGAATACCGAAGTTGTACTGGGAATTGACGGAGGAAGCACGACTACAAAAGGGGCGTTGGTTGAGTTGAGGACCGGCGAGCTCCTTGATAAACTTTACATAAAAACTCATGGAAATCCGGAGGAGTCGTTAAAGCGCGTTCTAAAGTATCTCGGCAGGCACAGGGACAGAGTGATTGTAAAGGGAGTCGGAGCGACAGGATCGGCGAGAAAACTGTACGAGAAAATCCTGGTAAGTAAGAAAAAATCAGAAGAACTGGAGAAGCGGGGTATAGAGTTGGCGGACAGAGTAACCGACGAAATAACCTGTCATGCCCTTGGCGTCAAGCATTGCGATTCCGAGGTTGATACAATATTCGAAGTGGGCGGCCAGGATATGAAGTTCACAAGCTTCTCTCCGGATGGGACGGTCAAAGAAGCAAAAATGAACTATAGCTGCCAGGCCGGTTCGGGGCAGACACTTGAGAATATGGCTGACATCATAGACCTGAACGTGGAAAATACCCTGCAGCAGGCCGCACTCGATGCCCAAAAGGTTCCGGTGATTGACTCGACGTGCGGTGTCTTCATGGAGATGGATGAGAACAGACTTATTGCCGAAGGTTTCAGTAAAGAGGAAATAGCCGCAGCGATAATAAGGGGAACCGCCGCTAGTTATTACTACAAATTTGTCGGAGGCTCACAGCATGCTGGCGATAAATGTTCTGCTCAGGGAGGCCCTCCTTTGGGAAAGGCGTTCCTTGCGGCACTCGCCCAGGTATCGGAAAAACAGATAGAGGCATATCCTCACAGAGAAATGTTCGGAGCGTGGGGGCAGGCTCTGGACATAATCGAGAACATAAAACAGTTGGAGGCGCAGGGTAAGAGTTGTGAGTCCGCGTTCAGGGGCTGGGGGCTTGTCGATATGCCTTTCGAGAAAGAGAAAGTGTCATGTAAAGATCTTTTTAAGGAAAAGAGCTGCGGAATGAGAGATTGTCAGCTCGAAGTATTTTCCATCGAGGATGACGAGATAATTACTGGAGGTTTTTGTCCGAGGGGAAATTCAGAGTCGGCCAAAAAACCCAAAACGAACTACGTGGAAAAATACCATAAGATATATGACAAGCACTTCAAAGAGCAGGGAGGCCTGCTGGACGAGCTGGCCGATGTAAATATAGACAAGCAGAAGACGGTAACTGTTGGAATAAAAAGAAGCACTGCAACACTCGGTGAAAAGGGAATCTGGAGCGCAGCTCTGCTAAAAAAGCTCGACTTCTATCCCGTTGTATCACCGAAAACTAATAAAGAAATAGCAAAGATAGGCGTTGATAATTCGAGAACTGAATTTTGTATAGCCAGAAAGCTGGCAACAGGACACGCGTCTGTTCTAAACAGGCATCCGGACATAGAATACCTTTTTAATCCGAGTTTTATCGAGCTAAGAACAGGTACGCCTCCTGACCTGAAGTATTGCATTTACACCGAATCAGAGGGCTACATCTTAAACGATGTACTTTCTCTCGATAAACAAAAACAGATAAATCCCGTCCTGCATTTCGGCGACATGGGTCTGCTTGTGCGGGAGATAAAGAAGGAATTCGACAGGTTAAAGTTTAGCTTCACCGAAAGGCAGTTAAAGAATGCTATCAAATATGCCGACGCCGCTGAAAACAAATTCAAAGCCGAACTCTACCAGGAAGGTGACAAGTTTTTACAAAAAGTGGAGCGCAACAACGAAAAGGCTTACGTCGGGATCGGCAGAGATTATGTTTTGCTTGACCCGGAGGCAAGCTCGAATTCAGGGGCTATGTTGTCACAAATAAGGGGATTAAATTACATACCCCAGTTCTTCTTAGAGCGTAAATTCCTAGATATCTCTCTTGACGAGTTCGTAGAGAATGAATTCTGGGTGCAAAGCGTGAAGATATTGAAGGCCAATATTTTCGTAGCGAACCATCCTAATTTATTCGCTATAAGGATGATGAATTTTGCCTGCGGTCCGGACAGCTTAAAGATTTACCAGGAAGAAAAAATACAACAGGCGGCGAACAAGCCGGTCCTCGTCCTGCTGACGGATGCTCAAACCAACAATGCACCGTTTGTAACCAGGACCGAAGCGCACGAGAGGGTTGTAAACCAGAGCAAGCCGGGAAAACTGAACATTGAACGGCTAAAAAAGAGAAAACATGATAACTCTGAAAAAAGGACTTGGCTTATACCTTATATGGGGGATGCCAGTTACGTTGGTGCCGCAGGCCTGAAATATTTCGGGGTAAACAGCAGCGTATTGCCGACCAATACTCAGAGGGGTTATGAAATAGCGAGAAAACACATCTACACCGAAGTCTGCCACCCACTGAAAGGCGTTGTCGGTGACGCAATCGGTTTCCTGCAGGAAGAGATCGAACGAAAAGGCAAAGAATACGTCGAGAACCACTATCTCGTTATGATACCGACAACAAGCGGGCCGTGCAGATTTGGTAAATATGTAGAATTAGTCAGAGAGTTTCTGGACCGTGAGGGTCTGCAAAAGGTGCCGGTCGCAGGGCCTTCTTCGGAAAGCGATTATCAGGACATACCTTTTCCCGGGAAGCTTAGCTCGTCGAACAAAACCAAAATGCAGCAGATGTTGTTTAAGGGGATAAAAGGGTCGGATTTGCTGGAAGATATAACTTTAAGATTCCGTCCGTATGCAGTTGATAGAAAGCAGGTTGAAGAACTCAAGGCCCAAAGGTTGAGCGTACTTGAAAGAGTAGTCGAAAACGGTGCTGAAACAGCGGAACTGGTAGCCTGGGGCGAAGAAACGGTTAACAGGTTCAGGGAAATAAAACTGAGAAGAAATGAAAGATTTCCTCTTGTCCTCTATATAGGGGAAATCTATATGAGACAGCACGATCCATATACGAATTTTGTAGTACACAAGCTGGAAAAGCAGGGTCTCGAAATCGTTAGGGATCCTGTAATAGACTGGCTTGATTATGTAAATAAGATGAATATAAGAAATAACAGAAGGGACATTGGGCTGGCAATAAAAAGTTTCGATCTGAGCCGGACGCTGAAAGTAACGAAAAAATTTGTTCAGTCCTATCTTAAAGGCAGATATATGTCTTCGGTCGAAGACAAAATCGCCGAGCCGTTTCATGAAGTCCTAAAGGGAAGACATGTCCTGCCGAAGCCGATTGATATGATAGAGACTCTGGAACGCAACCACGAATGCCACGGCAATATCGAGGGCGAGTCGCCTTTAAGCACGGGTATCGCATATCATCTTATGAACGATTTGATCGAGCCGGTTGGCGATGCCTGTATCTCGGGAATATATCATGTAGGCCCGTTCACCTGTATGCAGGAAGGGGTCGCGACCGCGAAAATAGAGGCGATGGCAAAAGAGTTAAGGAAGAGACGGCCTGATTTGGTATTTCCGATTATTCACGCATTCTTCGGTGATTCTCCGAGTGCAAATGTTGATTCGGAGATTGCAGTTTTCACGGAGCAGTGCTACCAGAAAAGGGAAATGCTCATGGAAAAACACCGGCTGAAGACCCCGTCGCCAGAAGCTCCTGAAAGAATCGAAATAAAAGCTGTTTCTGCAACCAAGCGCACACCTGATTCTTTGGCTCGTGCAGGAGAATCCTGATAGCGCAGCAGTTTTTACAGTGGCAGGTCACGACGCGACCAGATAACACCGCCTAATACTGTCGAGATAACAAGTATCGACAACAATACGCACATGTCACTTATAGGCCACGTGGGTTCGGTAAAAATCTTCCCGCCATCGACATAATAGAAAATGGTTGTGGGTTTTAGCCATTTCATTCGAGGCCACCATTCAGCGATAATCGACACGAAATAGTTCGCCACCAAATAAGCGACCGTCAGCCACACGGCAGTATTGCGTTGAAAACATGCAGCAGCAAGAAGTGCAATGCCCCCGACGGCGCTTGCCAGTATTCCACCGTTAATTGCTGCCTTGAAAAATGAATATAGGGGTATGGCCTGACCGAAATCATACACGTTAGTGGCAAAAACAGTGCCGCCGAACATCACAAGGACCAGTGCGAACATGCCTGTTACGGTAATAAGCCCGGCACAAATATAGGAGTGGATTTTTGTGACCTGACGGCTCAAAATCAATTCCATAGTACCTTTTTGCACCTCACCGGCGAGAAGGCCGGTCGGAACGCCTACGGCAAAGAGCATGTATAGGGTCAGAACAAGTGGGTGATTATAGCCGATTGCAATGAGACCCGAAACGTTGCCGACTTTCAGCGCCTCACCACCTAAGGCGGTTTTTATAAACGAAGGGAGCATGTCAAGAAACTGAACAAATGTCTTAACGCTTTCGTTGTCATGAACTATACCGCAGATGGCTACCTGAAAAAGAAAAATCACCAATGCAATGAGCAACCATATAGGTAGTATTCGCAGCGTCCAGAACCGAAGCAAAGGCAGTGGAAACAGAGGGCGTGTCTTACTGCTCATGAGCAGTCTCCTTTGGCTCGGAATCCGGATGCTTTGTTACGCCAAACGATTGTTTTTTATTGTAGTATTGGATAAACGCATCTTCCAGCGAGGTCTGTGGTGTTGAGAGACGGTCCACGGGATATTGCGAGAGCCATTTTAACACGGGATCGATGGATCCCTTGTAGGCAAGGTGAAGTGATTCCGGCTCCTGTTGAACCAGGCGCACGCCCGGCAGCTTGTCAACCGGTAAACTCGGTATATGAGTTCCTTCTGCGAACCAGACCTTCAGGCATCTCCGGCCTTGTTGTACGATTTTGGAAATAGTAGCGAGTTCATTCAACCGACCCTCTCGCAGTATAGCTG
>CAZWME010000142.1:0-8889 GCA_964634515.1 uncultured Pirellulales bacterium
CATGGTTCAAAACAGGGTAACACTTTTCTTAATCCGGCGGACCGCTGTATTGCCCATAACTTCTGCTTTAACAGAATGTTAGAAGTATTTTTGGCCGTTGTACTATATTGAAAAGTGTTACCCTTGAGCATATCAGATTGAACCAGGCCTAAATTCGTCTCCTGAGAGGATATATTATGAGAGAATGCAGGAATTGTAAATCGTTCAAACCAACTATTTATCCTTTACAATGCGGCGATCCAAATAGAGAAACAATATTAGATGGCTTCTGTCAAAAAGACCAGCAAAGACACGATACCGATGATTGTTGCGATAAAATCGAAAAAAGGTTCATAAATATATGATTTTTTCACTAATCCAAGCTTATTAATCATTGAAATATTGACCAAATTAAGCTTATTTCATAGCATTTTTTATTATTTTCATTTTATGTAATATTGTACTTAAATATTTTTTTAGGGCTTCCCAGAGCTGTCTGTCTTTCGATGTTCATATAATAAATTGAAACATATAATGTTTTCTGAAAATAAATCATTTTTCAAATACAATAAAGCATTACGCCAATATATTTTATCTCTTTGTTTTTGGTTCTTTATCAGGTTTATCTTTCCTTTATTGTTATTTTTGATAATTTACTATATCAGTCCTATTATTTATAGAATGTGCATTGATAACTAAATCTGATCTCATTTCTTATTTATTTTTAAAAGAAGTTTCTTTCCTTTGCGTTTTTTATCTTATATAGGTGTTGTGTGTCTTTTAACAGGGCATATTTTGTAAAAACACAAGAATGTAAGGATAAGGGTGGTTTAATTTATAAAATCACGGGAATTCGTTCTTGAAATGGGCTTTTTTGGAGCGCAACCTATAACGTCCCATAATATATGTTATGTTTCATTCGGCATTTTTCCATACAATAAGGGCTATTTGTAGATTTTCATTTTTTCGGTTTAATTTCCCGGCTCTATAGTTGAAACGGATAATCGGCATTAATTGCCTGGTCGGCGGTATCCGAGAGGTTGTCCCACATTGTAGTAACTCTGTCTAAAAGGCCTAAGTTCTGCAGGACGATTGATATGTTAACTGCGGCATCGGGACGGGCGAAATTATTCTCTAAGTGACGCTCAAGGTTCATAAGGGATGATGCGAACTTTACCTTATCGCAATAGAGCAAGGCCGTTTTATAATGCAAATCGAGCGTGTCCTTATCGAGACGGTCAGGTACGCAAAGATGAACGAGGGCTTCAGCATTACGGCCGATTTCAAAAAGACAGATAGCTAATTTATTTCCGGCTCTGTGATAATCGGAATTAATCTCCAGGGCAGTTTGGAATGAACAAATTGCCTCGTCTATCCTTCCGACGCTCATCATTAACACACCAAGCCGATAGTGTAAATCGGGATTTTGCGGACGTTGCGTAATTTGATGAATATGTGCATCAACAACCGTTCTGGTTAGATTTACGGGTTCATCCTGCACATTATCGTATTCATTGTCATAAGGTAAATTCTTATGAAGGCCTTCCTGGAATTGCAAAACAGCCGTCTCAGCGAATAACATCGTGCTGTTTGGCTGTATTGCCGCAGCAAGTGATAACGTTCCGATTGCGTCATTTGTATAGCCTGCTAATTTTTGGGCGGTTGCCAGGCCTAAATATGCATCAACTATTTTATCATTTATCTCAACGGCCTTGTTGAATTGCTGTGCGGCAAGTTGCTCCTGATGCAACTGTAAATATTGTGTCCCAAGCTTAATAGTGGCCTCGAGGAACTCCGGACAAAGTTGAAGGGCCCCTTCATATTGTGAAACAGCCTCATTGGTGTTGCCCAGCATACGAAGGATATCGGCATGCTTCATCAGCAAATCGGCCCTGTTGGGCTGGTCCTCTAATAAGTATTCAAGCTGCTCCAGTGCCTCATGGAATTGGCCCTCGGCAAAAAGCTGATCCACATTATCATCCTGAGAGTGGTAATTGTCCGGATGTATCAAGATGGCATTGTTGAAGGTTTCGATGGCCTTCATAAAATTTTCAGTGGCAATATACAGATGCCCAAGAGTTACAAGCATCGATATATCGTCAGGATATTCAGTTTTCAATATCTCATATTGCTCTATGGTTTTTTCGGTCTGATCCTTTTTGAAATAAATGGCGGCCAAACGCTGGGCAGGAAGCTGTAGATAGCTTTTGAACTTCAGACAGTCCTGATAAAATTCAATTGCCTGTGACTCTTTGCCAAGACGTTCATAGCAATAGCCGAGAGCATAAAGAGCCATTGTATTATTCGGCCGGCGCAGATAGACCGAGTTTAATTCTTTGATTGCCTCGGTCAATTTGTTGTTGTGCAGATAAATAGCAGCCACCGCCAGGCGGCCATACGTACAGGAAGGATTTTCGAAAAGATACATCCTTAGCTGCTCAGTGGCGGCATCGAGCTTCATATCTCCAATAAGCTCTATAGCCTTATTCAATTCGCGATACCGAACAGTCTGGCTGTCATCTTTCAGGGGTTGTACCGAATTTAACCAATGCCATATCAAATCGGTAATATCGATGGTGATCGCCCTGCCGAGAATTTCCAGTAACTGACTCATACACCCTCCTGCGGAGCCAAATTCGATTCTTTATTAACAATCGGGTCCCTATTGCCCTTCTATTATTCTCGCGTGATTCTGGACCCGCTTTTTTCCATGTAAATTGTAAATTACCTGAAAACGTTAAATAAAGTATCGACAATAGACAAAGGCGTATTAAGCCCTATTTTAGTAATTAGCCATCTACTTTTTTATTTTGTTATTTCGTTATGGCGATTGTGTGTGATGTGCGGATTGTTACGATTTTAGAACGCGGTTATCGGGTTTTTTTATACCCCCCCACCCCCGGAAGACCGGCCTATAAGGACGGCTTTTGATGAAACCATACCACAGCATTAATACAATGACACCTACAAAACATATTGAGGAATGCCATATAATTAATAGCACACAAGACAATAACGTCGATTACGGCTCGCTCTAATATAGCCTATAAATACAATCCTTAATCGGACTTTGCCATTTGGGCCTGTTTTTCTATCTCGCTCAAATATGCCAATGTGCGCTCGAGTTTGTCGCTTAAGTGTTTTAATTTCAGCATAGTTTTAATCCGCGTTAACAACTCAAGCTTGTTTACGGGTTTACTGAGAAAATCATCAGTGCCCGAATCAATAGCCCGCTCAATGTCACCAAATTCGTTAAGCGCGGTTACCATTATAACGGGAATATCACTGGTTTTGGGGTCATTCTTTATTCTCCTGCATACTTCAAAGCCGCTCATTTTAGGCATCATCACATCCAGCAAAATTAAATCCGGAGGCTCTTTAGCTATAATATCCAGGGCCTCGGGCCCATCACATGCCGGTATGCTCTGACAATCCACATCCTCAAGATATACCTGCAACAATTCAAGATTCTGCTGATTGTCATCCACAACCAGGACAATAGGCGTTTTGTCCTGCCCTGCGTTGTCTTTTATCTTGTCCATAAAATAATGCTCCTATAATCTTATTTATTGCTTTCCAAGAGCTGTTAAGATAGCCACGCAAAAGGCCGGCAAATCGTCCGGCTTGCGTGATGTAATCAAATTGCCATCCACAACACATTCGGCATCCATATACTCGGCGCCGGCATTTATAATATCATCTTTGATTGCCATAAAACAGGTTGCCTTTTTACCCTTGTAAACAGGGGTGCTGCACAACAACCATCCGCCATGACAGATAGCTGCTATAATCTTGCCTGCATTTACCATATCATTCGCAAATCTTATGACGTCGATGTTTCTTCGCATAAAATCCGGAGCAAAACCGCCCGGGATGACTATACAATCATAATCGCCAGCATCAGCTCTGGCCGCTGCAACCTCTGAGATACAGGGATAGCCTTCCTTTGAATGATATTGCTTTTTTGCCTCGGCGGCAACAAAATTCACCTCCAGACCGGCTTCTTTGAGGCGATAGTAAGGAAACCAAACCTCAAGAACCTGATACATTTCGTCAACCATAATAGCTACCTTTTTAGCTGCCACTTTTACTACTCCTTTCCTGCAAGCATCGGCTCTTTGATCCAGGCCGAGTTGAAAACATAATACTGTTTACTGCTGATAAGATGAATAAGCCCGTTCGGTGTTTGTGTAGCAGCCAGATATCCTCTCGGCTCAGCATGAGTTTCGTCCATGGTAAACAAGCCGGTATTGCCTCCACCGTCAACTTTCTTAGCCGGCCCCCCTGCCGTAATGAGGCGTTTGCAAGGCCATGTTTTGCCCTCGTCAAAAGAAAGTGCCGCAAACATTCCAAAAACACGTCGTGGATTGCTGGCAGCATCGAGGATAATCATACCTTTCCTGCGGTCGGTAAAGCTCACAAACAAAATAGGACCTTCCAGCAATCGCCTGAGAATCAATCTCTGCCCACCGCCAAGCGGTGGAAACTCACTTGCCGAATATGTCCAGGTTCGCCCCATATCCTTTGAAATACTCATAGGCATACGGTTATTGATGTTGTTGCCGCGACCAAAGGCCATTAAACTTCCATCTCTGAGCTGGACTACACCGGCGTGAATTCCGGCTATCCACCCCCCTGTTGAATCTGAGGCAAAGCCTGGATTTGGCCTTCCGGCGCCGTGGTCAATCCAGCTACTGCCGCCATCACGACTGACATGTACGGCCGTTCCACCATTGCCACCGGTTACGGCATCGCACGGCAAGATTATAAAACCCTCCCGTGTTTGAAAAACCGATTCAACGGGCATGTGGCGAAGACCGTGCTCAGGATTGATGATCTGTGCCTTCGACCAGGTAGCCCCGCTGTCAATCGAGGTTCGCATTATCGTAGCAAGATTACCCCATGTAGCTGCGGCTGAGAGTCCGTTGAAGTGATAAATAGTATCTCGGCCATTAAACCAAAACGCAGGGGCGTGGTCATTACGGTCAGGGGCATCCCAGAATACCGAGGCCGGGTCCCATTCGTCGACTCCATATCTTAATCGGCTGGCTAAAATAGTGAGTTCGCGACCTGGTTCGTTTAGGCATGAATACCAAATTGCCAGAAGGTCACCGTTGGGACAATCCACTAATGCAGGGTCGTGGTTGTGCTCGGAGTACATAGGGCCATTAGAGTCCGCTGGAATTTTTACATATTCGATCGGATCTTTGAAGTAAGGTTCATTCGAATCAGGGCCTTCGAGCAGATCAGCATAAATCCGCCAATTGACACGCTGACGGTTCAATGGCGGTACGGGAGCAGAAAGCCGCTTTGCATTCGGTAACTGACTCAGGACTATACGGAAACCTATCAGCCAGCTTTTGTCGGCTGGCAGTGTGCCAAGTCGATTTGCTGAACGCAGGTATGAAAGCTCTGTACTATGACTGCCGCCACGAGTAACCTTGAAATCACCGGATTCAAAACCTACAGGATCTCTTTGAGCATCTTTACGGTAAGGCCCATACCAATCGTAACACCATTCTTCTACATTTCCGTGCATATCAACAAGGCCCCAGGGATTCGGCATAGTCTGGCCGACTGTAAGCGGCACTCGGCTGTCAGCCATGCGGCTGCGTGCCGGGTCGGGAAACCAGCTCATCCGAGCGTTCTTGTGAAACTCCTTCGGCAAATCCGGGCCGGTGTGATAGGCAGTAGTCGAACCGGCACGGCAGGAATACTCCCATTCGGCTTCAGTCGGCAAACGATATGATTTGCCTTCTTTTTTCGAGAGCCACTCACAGAATTTAACCGCTTCATGCCAGCTAACAAAAACGACTGCTTCATCATCCAGTTTGGATAGGCCCAGCTTCCCACGAAGTTCGCCGTGCTCAGGGGCAAACTGCTCATAATGAGCATTGGTAATTTCTGTTACGGCCATCCAAAAAGGCCTTGTGATAGTAACTCTGTGAACGGGTCTTTCGTCCCAGTCTCCACCGTCTTTTTGCCCCATAATAAAAGAGCCGGATTCTATTCGGACAAATTTCATACCAATGGAATTGACAAATGTGTCCGCCGCTTTTGAGTCGTAGAGCCACCCTGTCAAAAAGAGCAAAAATATTGCCGGCCATACTCTTTTCATAATTACACTGCCTTTCAAAAAATTTGATTGTTGTAAGTCTCGATAAATTGGCGGACTTCCGGTTTGATATATATTTGCTCAATGTCCACCACCTTCGGCACTGCCTGGGCACACATCGCTGCCACTACAGCGGCGGGAGCTTGAGTATCCACAAAGAAAATCTGTCGGCCCTTCATAGCACAAAGCCCCCCGCCGTTTCCGCCAAGCGGTTCGTCCCGAATTGCAACGCTGTTTGCTTCCAACAACGCTAAAAGCTCTTCTAAAATCCTTTGCTCGTTCATTTTTTCGTATTACGTATTTCGCATTGCTTATATCGTTGTTCAAGAAAAAACATGTTAAAAGTCGATATAGATACTTGTAAGCCAGGAGTTTTGTTAATTATACAAAGCTCACAAACATTGATTTTATAGCAGGAGCAGATAATTGGCAAGTATTACAGGAAAACGCCTTTCTTTGCATAAATATGTGAAAGAACAAAAACAGGAAAATGACGCTCTCAAATACCAGCTTGCACAGATCCAGCACCTTGCTAATACCGGAACTATCAGCTTTATGATTGCCCACGAAATTAACAATCTGCTCACACCATTGAGGAACTATGCGGCTGTTGCTCTGGAGAATCCTGACGATAAGAGTTTTGTCGAAAAAGCACTTCAGAAGACGGTCCGAAACTGTGAACGTGCCTCTAACATTATGGAAAGTATGCTCGCATTGGCAAACGGGCAAACACAGGAAAAGAAAAGTGCCCGGCTGCTTGCATTGGTTGAAGAAATTTTCACCTGTCTTTGCCGGGATTTTGCGAAAGACGGGATAACCGTAGAAATCCGCATTCCAGAAGAGTTGACCGTTTGGTGCGTACCGGTCCAGATTCAGCAGGTTATAATGAATTTGATTCTCAATGCCCGCGATGCAATGCTGCCGCGTGGTGGTTTTTTATGTATTAAAGCAAGTGAGAATAACGATGCCATAAAGATAGAAGTCAGCGACACAGGCGAGGGGATTAAGCCGGCTGATTTAAATAATATTTTTGATTCGTTCTTTACAACAAAAACAAACAAGAGCACGCCATCCGGGAATTCGGGAGCCGGTCTTGGTCTGGCTTTTTGTAAAAAGATAATAGCCGAACATGAGGGCTTGATTTCTGTCGAATCCAAATCCACCAATGGAAGCAAATTCAAGATAACCCTGCCAAAATCCCGGTAAGGCAATAGCTGATGGCAGTACAGTTTTACCAAGTTGTTTTAATGTTATTTCTACTTGCCTGTTCAGCTTTTTTTTCAGGAGCCGAGACCGCCTTTTTTAACCTGTCACACCGACAGGTTAAAGTTTTTCGCCAATCCAAACATAAGGTCCAGAATCTCGTAGCAAGTCTCCTGAACAAGCCCGGACATTTACTTGACAGTTTTTTGTTTGGAAATATGACGGTCAACGTTCTGTTTTATGCCGTCTCAAGCATTGTAATAATGCGAACTAAGGAACAGGGAAACCTGGTCATGGCAGTTATCATCGCCGTAACGAGTTTTACCGCTCTTGTGCTGATAGGAGAGATACTACCGAAATCTATAGCCTTTGCAAATTCAAAGTCTGTGAGCCTGGCTGCTGCTCTACCGGCGTTTTTATGCCTTAAAATCTTTACACCACTTGAGTTCGTATTCAAATATTTCATATTAGAGCCGACTCTTAGGTTGTTTCTGGGGCCGGTTAGAAGTCCTAAGCCAATAACGGTCGGAGAATTTAAATCATTGATTGGTACAACGAGAAAGCAGGGATTGATCAGCGCCGATGAAAACAAACTCTTAACAGAAGTTATCGAGTTAGGCCTCCTGAAAGTCCGACACGTTATGCGGCCCCGGGTGGATATGATAGCCTGCGATGTTACGGACTCGCCAGATAAAGCCCGCAAGAAAATGCAGGAAAATAACTTAACAAAGCTGCCGGTTTACGCAGGAACGATAGACAATATTGTTGGAGTAGTACACCTCAGACAGCTTCTGCTTAAAGCCGGCACATCATTAGACAAAATTGTTCAACAGGTCCATTTTGTACCGGAGCAAAAGACAGTCGAATCTCTTTTGGAATTTTTTCGCAGAAGCCGAACCGATATGGCTGTAGTTGTGGACGAATACGGCGGAATTGCCGGTTCTGTTCGGCTTGAGGATATTGCCGAAGAATTGTTCGGCCAGATGGAACCTGCAGGCCACATAGAACCAATTAAACAAACAGGCCCTTTTGAATATCGTCTTGTCGGCAATCTGGCCATTCACGACTGGGCTGAGGTATTCGGTATTGATTTGACTGAGACGCGTCTTGCGACAGTCGGCGGCTTGGTAACCGCCCTTCTCGGAAAAATACCAAAAAGCGGTGACGTGACATATTTGAAAAATCTAAAGTTTACAATCGAAAAAATGCAAAAGCATAGGATTGAAACCTTAATATTAACTCTTGAGCCATTCCAAACAGATGATCAATAATATATTATTAATATTCGCAATTACGTTTTTCATTATTCTTGCGGGCTTTTTTTCCGGTTCTGAAACAGGTATGTATCGACTTAGCCGGCTTCGCTTACGACTGGGTATTGAAAAAAAGAAATTATCTTTCGTTATACTCGGCAGATGTCTGCACGACAGCAGCGGCCTGCTTCTATCCATGCTGATAGGTACAAATCTTGCCTACTATCTCGTCACAAGTATTGTCACTAACATATTTTTGAATAAAGTGGACACAGGACACGCTGCTGAATTCTTCGCAACCCTTTTGACCGCACCGACATTGTTTATTTTTTCAGAACT
>CAZWME010000143.1:0-8871 GCA_964634515.1 uncultured Pirellulales bacterium
GCATCAATATTGTGCATTGACGGCCCTCAACCTGATAGCAGACCACAACCTGCTTATTTGCATATCTTCTTCTACGACACAGATTTAGTATTTAGACGGGCCACGAAAAATCCGCATGTTCCCGGTTTTTGCCCCAGCGCGATCTTCTTCAACGTTGACTACGCTCGAAAATGGTCTTCGTCTTTAATTAAGCACGAAACCGGACATTTATTTGGCTTGTGCAAAAATACTATACACGGCAACGGAACACATTGTCGAAATCATGGGTGTCTTATGTGTGAAACTCCCGATTTGCTCTCACAACTTATAGCTCTTGTAGGTTCTTCGCCGGATTTACAGATATGCGCCGATTGTCGGCACGATCTCGAACTGTGGAAATCCGATCATGTTGAACCAAATCTCGTATTCAAGGGACCGTTTTTAATAAGGCGGGAAAATGATTATTCCGTAGCTTCTTTGCCATTTTGCGACCTGATAATACCAGCGCCAGTGGAAAGAACGCTCGATTGGAAGGAAACATTGTCTCACATAAAGGATAAGATTAAAGAAGCACAAAAAGCCGCTTTGAACGAAGACAGTGAGTCCAAAAAAACTATGTGGTATGTTAGAGGCATATATAATCCTCACAATAATAATACATCGTCGGGAAATATGACGGACGAACTCGCTATCTTGAAAAGAGCAGCCGACGATCCAAGTCCCCCTGTAAAGAATTATGCTATTGGTAAACTAAAAGAATTCGAACAAGAACAACAAAAATAAATAGAGACCAACTTAGAATCTGCTCTCTTATCTACTATCCGCTATTGATTTTTTTGCTGCTGTTACGACGTTATCAGCCGTAATGCCGAATTTCTCGAAGCAAATTTTCGCCGGTGCGGATGCACCGAAAGAAGACATCCCAATAAAAACACCCTTATCACCCAGCCACTTACTCCATCCTAATTCAACACCGGCTTCAATACCAACTCTGGCTTTTGTCTGAGGTGGAATCACCGAATCTTTATACTCCCGGCCCTGCTTCTCGAACAGTTCCCAGCACGGCATACTTACTACCTGAGCAGAAATTCCTTCAGCCGATAATTTCTCTGCGGCTTCCACGGCAAGGCCAACCTCCGAACCGCTCGCCAATAGCAGAACATCCGACTTATCCGAACCGACCAATACATAAGCACCCTTACTAACATTCGTTGCCGAACCGTACTTTTCCTGGTCTAAAACAGTCAATCCCTGCCGAGTCAAAAGTAATGCCGCCGGTCCATCCCGATTCTCCAATACGTATTTCCAGGCCTGGGTCGTCTCATTGGCATCAGCAGGCCTGAACACCACCAAATTCGGTATCGCCCTTAAGCTCGCCAAATGCTCGACCGGCTGATGGGTCGGTCCATCCTCACCGACACCTATACTGTCATGAGTAAATACAAACATGCTCGGATACTTTGAAAGGGCCGCCACGCGAACCGCACCACGCATATAATCGGAAAAGACCAGAAACGTCCCGCCGTATGCCCTAAGCAGGCCACTCACGGAAATCCCGTTCAGTATAGCCCCCATCGCATGTTCTCTAATTCCAAAGCGTAAATACCTGCCATCGGGAGCATCCTTCTGGAAATCCTTTGCTTCGGCAAAATGCGTATTATTCGAAGGCGTCAAATCCGCCGAACCGCCCATAACCAACGGCAGTTTCGGCATCACGGCACCCAAAACCGCCCCGGAAGCCTTGCGTGTCGCAACAGAACTGCCCGCTTCGAATTTCGGCATAATCTCATCAAGATTAACTCCCAACTTACCCTCTGCTGCATCACGGAACTGCCCCGCCAACTCCGGATGCGCCTCGGTATAATCGGCAAACATCTTGTTCCAGGCATCTTCCATCTTGGCGCCTTTTGCAGCAATTTCTTGCATATAAGCCGAGACACCTTCGGGAACATAAAAACTCTTTTCAGAGTCCCATCCGTAATTTTCTTTCATCAGCTTGATTTCATCATCACCTAAAGGAGCACCGTGCGCCCCGGCCGTATCCTGCTTGTTCGGACTGCCGAAAGCAATATGCGTCCGCAGCTTTATCAAAGTCGGCCTGTGTTTTTCCTTTTCTGCGTTTTTCAGCGCCTTTTCAAAAGCAGCCATATCATTGCCGTCACCCTTGACTGTCTGTACGTTCCATCCATATGCTTCATATCGCTTAGCCCTGTCTTCGGTAAACGACAGCTCTGTATTACCATCGATACTGATATGATTATCATCATAGACAACAACCAAATTATCCAGCCCCAGATGTCCCGCAAGGGAACTGGCCTCAGAGGAAATTCCTTCCTGTAAATCACCATCGCTGGCAATGACATAAATCTTGTAATCGATAATGGGAAAGCCTTCTCGATTAAAATAATTAGCCAGATATTTATGCGCTATTGCCATACCGACCGCATTGGAAATCCCCTGCCCCAATGGCCCGGTCGTAACTTCCACTCCAAGCTCCGGGTCGTATTCCGGATGCCCCGGCGTCTTACTGCCCCACTGTCGAAAGTTCTTCAGTTCATCAAGGCTCAAATCATACCCCGCCAAATGCAGCAGCGAATACAGCAGCGTACTGCCGTGCCCTGCCGAAAGAACAAAACGGTCCCGATTATGCCATTTCGGATTAGCCGGATTATACTTCATATATTTGGTCCACAGCACGTACGCCGCTGGCGCCATTCCAATCGGCATACCCGGATGCCCCGATTTTGCCTTCTGCACGGCCTCCATAGACAGAAACCGAATAGTCTGAATACAAAGCTCGTCAAGTTCTGATAGACCTGGGTTCTTTTTATTTACACTCATCACGTATTTCCTGTTATCTAAGGTTTATAATACACTTGAAGCCACAAAACGAACTGGATAAGATAACAATCACCATCCATTATCGCAAGTCTTTTTATTACTCGGCGTACAAACATATCTATTTAAGGGGCTTTTATCTGATTCTTACTTTCACCGCTCAGTAAATAGTAGATTTTTTCAATAAAAAACCAGAAAATTGGTAAACTCTTGAACTTATCAACTTGCAGCGCATCTTTATACATTGAGGCTAATGCATGAACTCAAGTGACCAACTAATAGAACAAGTGCTGGTACTGCGTTGTCAGATTGGTGATAAGGATGCTTTGGCCAAACTCATTGAACGATACCAGGCGCCGCTGCGTTACTTTCTAATTCGTTTGTCAGTAAATCCCGAGATGGCGGAAGACATTTTTCAGGATACCTGGCTGACAGTCATAAGGCGCATACATAGTCTCAAAAAACTCGATGCATTTTCAACCTGGCTGTACCGAATCGCACGCAACAAGGTGTATCAGCAGCTCAGAAGAAAAAAATTGCTGTCTAAGCTTGATGAGAACTTCATAGCTCCAAACAATACTGAGGATGATGTTTTTTCTCCCGAAGATGCAGCGAAAATCCATATATGTCTAAAAGAATTACAACCCGAATACAAAGAAGTTCTGATGTTGCGGTTCCTTGAGCAAATGTCATATAAGCAGATATCCGAGGTATTAAACTGCAACCCGGGCACTGTTAAATCTCGAATCCATTATGCTAAACTTGCACTTAAAAAAGAAATGGAGAAATAAAAAATGGCAAAAGAAAGTGATTTAAAAGAAGAGTTGCTCAAACAAATGGATATGAATTCCAGCGAAGCGACAAATCCAAACGTAAATTCAGCCTGGGAAATCATCGAAAAACATAAGACCCGACTTAAAAAGTTCAAGTGGATTGCAGTGATAGGCTGGCTGATTAAAATACTATACGCTGTGGCCATGCACAATTTGAAGGTCTTTTTGTTGGATAAAAACATCGAGGGCGTTCTTAGCAGTGACGAATTCTGGCTCATACGTCGCTCAGATACATGCCTGGTGGTACTGATAATAATTGCTGTTCTCCTTACGTTCCTGCTCTACTCTAAGTCGAGAACCCTGACCATACTGCAGATTAGTGCCAGATTGGCAAACATCGAAGAACAACTCAAACAAATAGCTCAGGATAAATGAACTCACCTCCAAAGCTTGACAGTTCATATTTTGCCTATTAAACTTACAAAGGTTTTTTGGTGCAGCACTTTACAACTTTCTACGATACTAAGGTGTCTGTGGAAAAAAGGTAACCTGTAAACAATAGCAAACTCACAGGAGGCAGAGAAATGAATCAAACATCTGGTCCAATGAATCGACGGGATTTCTTAAGAATAACAGCCGCTGGCACAGCAGCATTTCTATTACCCGGATGTGCCGGTGCTTCTCAGCGGTCGGCTTCAAAATTACCAGGTCAACCGAATGTACTGTTTATTGCTATTGACGACCTCAATGACTGGATCGGCTGCCTGGGCGGCCATCCGGATGTTAAAACCCCCAACCTCGACCGCCTCGCGGCCAGAGGTGTGCTCTTTACAAACGCCCACTGCTCGGCCCCCGCCTGTAATCCTTCACGAGCCAGTCTAATGACCGGGATTCTGCCGTCATCTTCAGGCGTCTATCACAATCCCGACCCATGGAGAAAATCTCCCGCCCTTCGTAACGCCGCTACAATACCGCAGCACTTTATGGCTCACGGCTACAGCGCGGTCGGAGGCGGCAAGATTTTCCACGGGGGCTTCCCAGATCCGCCCTCGTGGCAGGACTACTTCCCGTCCCAGAAAAAGAACAAACCCGATGACCCGGTACCGCCGAACCGGCCGCTGAACGGCATACCTAAAACCGCACATTTCGACTGGGGGCCGGTTGATGTACCCGACAAGGAGATGGGTGACTCAAAGGTCGCCGACTGGGCAATTGGGCAGTTACGCAAACAGCATGATAAACCATTCTTCATCGGCTGCGGCTTCTTCCGTCCTCATCTGCCATGGTATGTGCCACAAAAATACTTCGATATGTACCCACCGGATAAGGTAACCTTACCAAATGTTAACGAGAACGACCTTGACGATGTCCCTCTACTCGGAAAAAAAATGGCCAAGCCGCAGGGTGACCATAAAAAGGTCACCGAGCACAAACAATGGCGCAAGGCCGTACAGGGCTACCTGGCATCCATCAGTTTTACAGATTCCTGTGTAGGCCGGGTTATCGATGCGTTCGATAATAGCCCTTATGCCGACAACACTGTGATTATTCTCTGGAGCGATCACGGCTGGCACCTCGGTGAAAAGCTGCACTGGCGAAAATTCTCACTTTGGGAAGAAGCAACGCACAATGTCCTGATGGCCGTCGTGCCCGGGATTACTAAACCCGGCCGGCGCTGCCCCCGACCGGTCACTATGGTCGATATCTATCCGACACTGATAGAGCTTTGCGGCCTGACTGCAAAGCCCGAACTCGAAGGCCGAAGTCTTGTACCTCTCTTGAAAAATCCCAAAGCAAAATGGGAGCGCCCAGCCCTTACAACACACGGCCGCAACAACCACTCGTTACGCTCGGAACGTTTCCGGTATATCCGTTACAGCGACGGCACCGAAGAACTATACGACCACAACAACGACGAGCTGGAATGGAAGAATCTCGCCGACAACCCGAAATACACACGCATAAAAAAGCAGCTCGCAAAATGGCTGCCTGAAAAAAATGTTCCCGATGTGCCGAGAAAAAAAACCAGAAAGTAATGCTCACTAAAAATAAATTTGAGCAAAATATAAAACAAAAAGCAGAACCGATATCCATTTGCTTCTGCATCGGATTATACCACTTATATTTACCATTTGAAAAGGTGGCGTAACTGCTCCTCCTGTCTGATTTTAAAGCAAATTAACATAAATTGCCGAAATAATAAAAAAACGTTTGACTTATCTTTTGCTATTGCGTATTTTATCGGACGAAGCAACGCATAACATACTGGAGGGTATGAAAAGGCGGGGAGCAGACCGTTATTCGTTTTTGAAGTCTTCCTGCCCGTAAGAACTGTGTTAAGCTCTTTGTCCTGTATAATACAGGCAGTGTACATTTCCGTTTTTATGGAGAAGAGCGGTATGGACAAACGCAGTATCCATTTATACAAAGCCGAAGGTCCGCAAATGCAGGCCGGATGGCTTCTTTTCGGGCAGAAGCTCCTTCCGATTCACCAGCTTATCCGCACACAGACGCGCAAGCCCCCTGCCCAGCAAGGAGGAATTCGCCAATGAATCTAATTTATCGTTAACCATAACTTTATTTAACAAATCTTATGACAAGAGGAGGTGATGCAGAAAAAGTGTGAAAGAATTATTTTAAGAAAAGGAGAATAAAATGAAAAGGATTTCGCTGCTGACAATAGTAATGTTAACAATTGTTCCAGGCCTGACCAAAGCACACATTTACGATTCCACTTCTGTTCGTTATCGCACTCGCTGGTCCCCTTATGCTTTTACTCATAAAACCTCCGGCTTGATATCCGGCCACTATATCTACTCGCCTTATGCCTTTAACCACAAAAATTCCGGTTTTGTACACAGGGAAGTCCGCTGGTCTCCTTATGCTTTCACTCACAAAACTTCCGGCTTAATTCATGATAACGTCGGTTACTCTCCTTATGCCTTTAACTACAAACATTCCGGGTTGGTTGCCGACACCGACTATAGAGGACGCTATCACTTCTGCCGTGCTCCTGTTATAATTGTACACAGCATCGAACCGGCCTCCTGCTCTCGCAGCTATAAATCCAGACCTCCTGATGAAAAGAGCAGCAACCACAAAAAATGGCCGATCTCACGAAGAGAAAGAATACAGGCACAAATAGACTCTAAAAAACAAATCAAAACGGCAAAGCAGCAAGACAGCAAGGATATAATCTGCAGATACCTTAAGAGCAGAAATATAGATAATTTTAAGATGACCGGGATGCTGAGAATAGACGGCAGGGTAATAAACGTCAACTTTCAGTTAAAAGACAAAAACTTAATGATTACATATTGGGACCTGGATGAAGTACAGTCTTTACTGCAGCAGCCAGGATATCACAGAACCTACTTTGAAAAACATGAAAAGCAGTGGAAAAACCTCTGCAACGAATACACACAAGCAGGAGGAAAAATCTATCCAATAACATCCGCCGATGAAAAAGAGATATTAGCCAAACTGACACTCTGCTCCGAGCTTAACGGCGGATAAAACAATCATAAAAACATAAGCAGCTTTCCAAAATGCAGTCGCGGCTGTGACAAAGCCGCGACTGTAAAGAATCTGTAATGACTTTGTAAGTTCCAGATATTATTTTTTCTCGCCCATCAGCTTAAAAACGGACGGCTCTATGGCCTTCGCCCAGATTTCATAGCCCTTCGGAGTCAAGTGCAGGAAATCAGGCATGATTTCTTTCGAAATCGATTTATCCGGCTCAAGAAACTTCGGGCCGATATCAAGGTAATGAATCATCCTGCCGTCGGCAATCTTCGAGGCGATTTTGTTTGCTTTTGCAATCTTCTCCCGTTGAGGACACGGTTTTTCTGCGCGAGGGAAGACTGCTAAAAGAAGAATTTTCATTCTTGGCAGCTTCGCCCGCAATTTCTTACATATAGCAATCATGCCGTCGGCTATCTCCTCGGAGGTATTATCATCACGGTTAGAGTTGTTCGTTCCTATCATTATCACAGCGACCTTAGGTGAAATACCATCGATATTGCCGTTATCAAGCCGCCAAAGTACATGTTGGGTGCGGTCGCCGCCAAAACCCATATTTACCGCATTGCGGTGTCCGTAATATTTCTGCCAGACTTCCTTACCGCCGCCCTCCCAGCCATGAGTGATTGAATCACCAATGAAAATCATATCCACATTGCCCTGCTTGACTCGCTCATTGACCGCCCAGTGCCGAAGCGTCCACCAGCTATGGCGGTGAGCCGGTTCCACAGCCGAATGTTTCTCAGCGCTAACTGCCGGAGCAATCGTCGATAAAATCAACACCCCAATATACAAGGCTAAAAGTTTACGTTTCATGTTGTGTCCTCCTAAATTATTTTACAGTTCAATGTATATTCTATTGCTCATAATGTTATTTCACTTTATTCGGGCGGCTTCGACACGAGTCGATAATTCCCCGAACCAACAGTAAACACCGCTCTGTCATCCTCCATACGCAGCAGGCTCACAGCGTAATTCACTTACTGCAACAACACCGGATGTAATACCACCTTGTGTCATAACATCACATCCGCCTAAAACCAGCATCATTCCGGCTAAGATGGTCGTAAAAAGCTCACTTCTCATCTGCTCACTCCATTAGAAATATTATCTTTGATACGATATTTACCCCGTCATAGAATTTCCAACGGGATCTACCTCCTTAAATAATTACAGCTTTTCATTCGAGCCGCCATAGATAAAGCGCATCTGCCCAATATTAGGAATAATGCCGATTGGAAATTTCGGGATTGGCCTGAACCCGCTGGGCCAATAAACGAACAATGCCTTACCAACAAGATAATCGCGTGGTACTACACCTACGCGATACGGGCTCAGACCCGTATTTGCTAATCCCTCTCTGGTCCACCACCTGCAGTCCTCGCTGTGGGGGCTGTTGTCGCCTAATACGAAAAACTCATCTTCTCCCAGGATAAAGGGTTTGTCTATCGCTCTTCCGTTTTCAGGCCCGTTGACATATTTGGACGTGGTGTAGTGAATATCTCTGAAAACAGCGACATGTGACAGCGCCAATTTGCCCGAGCCTAAAATTTCCAGCCGCGGCGGAATATCTCCTCTTACGCGCCCTGCATCTTCAAAACCACGTCCGAGATCATGAGTTAATTTTGTGCCGCCGTATTGAAAAATCAATTGATGGTCAACGTTGGCAAATTTTATAAGCGTAAATTTATTCATTGGTGTAGCCCTGATTGATATCCCCCTTAATTCTACTGGTTCTTTGCCTTTTTCCTGCTTGGTA
>CAZWME010000144.1:0-8816 GCA_964634515.1 uncultured Pirellulales bacterium
GTGGTTTTGTAGAGACAGAAGGACTTTCGAAAGTCTATTCGTCGGGGAAGATTAATGTTGTCGCGCTTGATGATGTGACTTTAGCTGTCGAAGAGGGGAAATTTTTAGGGGTAACGGGACCATCGGGATCGGGCAAATCGACCTTGGTGAATCTATTAGGCGGATTGGACAGGCCGTCATCAGGGACTATTAAAGTCGAAGGAAGATTTATCTCCAAATTAGACAAGCAAGAGCTTGCCCTTTACCGGCGATACCAGGTCGGGATGATATTTCAGACGTTCAATCTTATTACGGCTTATACGGCCCTGGAGAACGTGGCTTTTCCACTGCTTTTTGCGGGTGTGCCAAAAAGTGAAAGACACCTCCGGGCGGGTGAGATGCTTCGGAATATGGGACTAATCAATCGTAAAGACCATCGGCCGGCGGAACTTTCGGGTGGCGAACAGCAAAGGGTGGCTATAGCGAGGGCATTAGTCAATCAGCCGAAAATCCTGCTTGCGGACGAACCTACGGGAAATTTAGATACGAGTACGTCAAGGCAGATTGTACAGGCGCTGGTCGATCTGAATAAGAACCAGGGCTTAACTATCATTATGATTTCCCATGAGCAGTCTATGCTGGCCGAGTTCGCCGATGAAGTTATTCATTTGTGCGACGGAAAAGTCGTTGAACAGGAAGAAATCAGGTAAAGAATCCATGAGAATATCCGATTATATCGAGCACTCCTTTTCCAATCTGCGCAAGAAGAAACTGCGTACTTTTCTGACCACTTTTGGAGTGGTGATAGGAATCGGGGCCTTGGTTTCGATGTTCTCCTTCGGTAAAGGTGTTCAGAAAAACGTTACAGATAGTTTTAAGAAAATGGGGCTTTTCAATTATATTGCCGTCTTTCCGGCCTCGGACAGAAACAGAACCGAACAGGCTAATATGGATCCGGATGAGCAGCAAAACCAAATCCAAAATGAGCAAGTCCCCGGTTCGGCAAACAGTCCGATACTCGACGTTAACTTTCTTCAGGAGGTCAGGGAAATCAAGGGCGTGGAGTCGGCTTTTCCTGAAATTCGTTTTCCTGCTCAGATTAGGTTCAATAAAAAGGAACAGTTCAGCCTTGTCTCGGTAATTCCGGCCGATGTTTGCCGGTCCGAATTGATGAAACTCATAGCGGGCAACGCTTATAAAGACGATGATGAAAACTCTTTGATTATAAATGATTCACTGCTGCGCCGGATGGATGTCAAGGACTTCGAGGCCGTAATCGGAGAACAAATCGAAGTCTCCACTTTGGCCATGGATCCCAACCTTTTAAACCCGATGAACATGATGTCTATTATGCAGGGTGAAAAGCTTCCCTTCAATCAGGAGAGCTATACCTTCACCATCGTTGGGGTGGTTGAACGTATGGGAATGGGTGGATTTATTCCGGTTCGGAGTGATGTTTATATACCGCCGGGCCCTGCCGAAGGTATGAAAAAAATCTCGCTTACTAATATCAAGGATTTTTTTCAGCCGGCTTACAAGCTCAAAGGTTATTCGGCAATAACTATCAAGGTCTCTTCGGTTAAATATATTGACCCGATAAAACAGCAGATGAGAGATCGGGGATTGGGAACCTTTGCTCTTATAGACCAGCTAAAGGAAATCAAGACAGCATTTATGTTTATGGATATGTTCTTATTAGCGGTTGCGATGATAGGTATTATAGTCGCCTCTTTAGGCATAATCAATACGATGGTGATGTCCATTTTAGAGAGATATCGAGAGATAGGAATTATGAAGGCCGTAGGGGCCAGTGAAAAAGATGTTAAAAAGATATTCTTCTTCGAGTCGGGTGTGATTGGTTTTTTAGGCGGGATTTTCGGGCTTGCTTTGGGATGGGTAGTGAGCATGGTCATCAATCAAATCGCCAATCATTTTCTCATCAAGCAGGGTGCTCCATATACGAATTACTTCCGCTTTCCGTGGTGGCTTTGTCTTGGGGCGGTTGGCTTTTCTATTCTTGTCAGCTTAGCGGCCGGTCTGTATCCGGCGGTGCGGGCGGCAGGGGTTGATCCTGTGGTGGCATTGCGGCATGACTGGTTCGTTAACTTTTGAACCGCTAACAGTCTTCAATTTTACAGTGCTGCCGTTGACGACAAACAGATTGTAATTGTATGAATTGGTGCTATAATTTTCTCTATGTTTAAGAATATATCCATAATCGGTGACGGGGGGATGGGCACGGTTTTGGCCATGCTGCTTTGTGAGAAAAAGACAGTGGACAGCGAAAAGTGTTTAGCGGATGGAAAAGAAAAACTAAACGAAATACGCGTTCGGATATGGGGTTATGACCGGCGGGAGTTGGAGGAAATTGAGCAGGACCGTGAGAACAAGAAATTTCTGCCCGGTTATAAACTGCCGGAAGAGCTTTTGTTTGAGGCAGATGATGAACGCATAATTGAAGGTGCGGACCTTATTATCTCTGCTGTGCCGTGTCAGTTTATGCGCGGGATTTGGACCCGTCTGAAAGATTATGTCCCTGAGAACGTTCCTGTTGTTTCGGTTGCCAAGGGCATTGAGAATGATACTTTACTGCGGCCGACTGAGATACTTGGGGAGATACTGGGTGAAAAACGAGGGGCGAGAGACGAGGGACGAGGAAAGAGATTTGCCGTTCTTTCAGGGCCAACGATAGCCGATGAATTGGCTCGAAGACTTCCTGCGACGGCCTGTGCGGCAGCCGAGGATGAGGCGTTGGCTCAAGAGATTCAACATACATTTTCCGACGGAGTATCCTGGCTCAGGGTCTATAGTAATACTGATATAGTGGGTGTCGAGTTAGCCGGGGCGATGAAAAATGTTATCGCCATAGCGGCCGGTATCATAGACGGTACGGGAGCCGGCGATAACGCCAAGGCGGCCCTTTTGACCAGAGGGCTTGCGGAGATAAGCCGTCTGGGGCTTGCAATGGGGGCCAGTCAGGAGACTTTTGCGGGACTGACCGGCCTCGGCGATTTGGTAACAACCTGTATTTCGCCCAAGGGAAGAAACAGGTCATTCGGCGAAAGGATAGGCAAAGGGCAAAGTGCAGAGCAAGCCCTAAGGGCCACTGAATCGGTCGTTGAGGGTGTTGCCACCTGCAAATCGGTCGTTGCTCTTGCCGGACAATATGACGTTGAGATGCCTATTACAGGTGCCATCTATGAAGTGTTGTTTGAAAATAAGCCTGTGCAAAAGGCCATTGCGGATTTAATGGAGCGGGAACTTAAAGCCGAGTGATTGGTCCTATAAACTTTTTTGCCCAGAGATAATTTAAGAAGTTCTGCTGTCAACTCATGTTCATTTCGAGAGGGCCTTTTCCTCTGTTACACATCTTTTTTTATTATGAAATATTTCGTTAAAAAAGATTTTAAGACATTTTACTCCGATTCAAGTTGGAAGCTGTCCGGATGTATTTGGAACGTGGATTTTATCAGATGTGGTGTGCAGTTTATTCGATACTTTGCGGAATTAGGCATTGATGTTCGCGCAATCGTTTGGCCTGTGCTGCTTTTATTTTATATATTTTAGTTGTGCGGGCAGTTGTTGGGACTCGCAGGTCGAGTAATTTAATACAGGTAACGCCATGGAATCCCGATAAATCAGGATGGTTCAACCGGAGGTGTTTGTTCGAGGGAAATTGGAACCAAAACTTGTTTTTAGGCCGAGGTGGAGCGGTGTAATAAAAATCCTTACAGACGTTATAAATATTACACCTGATAAAAGAATACACCTTTGTGGGTAAAGTTCTTATGTTCAAATTCTCAAAAAGTCACGCATATTCGATTGGTGTCGATATCGGAGAAGACAGCCTGAAGCTGGTACAGCTCGGAGAAAACGGAAATGGTATAAGTTTAATCGCCGGTCATAGTGAGAATCTTCCAGAGGGATTAAAGGCCGGCAGCAGCCAATGGCAAAGATGGGCTATCGAGACTATACGTCAACTGACATCGGAAGGTGATTTTCAAGGCAAAGAAGTGATTGCGGCATTGCCTGCCCGCGAGGTATTTATCGATAATATAAAAATGCCGAAGTCAGATGACGGCGATGTCGAAGAGGCCATCTTTTCAAAGATAAAACAGAAACTTCCGTTTGAGCCTATCCAGGAAAACACCATGATAAAGTACCTCCCAATGGAACAGGACAATGCCCTTGTAATTGCGACGGAGCGTAAGATTATTGACAGACATCTTGCGATATACGAAAAGGCCGGTCTTTCGATTAAGTCCATAGGTATTTGGCCGACAGCTCTGGCAAACTGCTATACCAAATTTTTCGGCCGTCGCAAATCGGACCTTGAAACAATTGTAATGCTCGTTTGTATCGAGGTAAACTGTTCAAATGTCGTAATTTGTCGTCATAATAATCTGTTTTTTGCCCGTTCGTTATCTACAGGACTGAGCCAACTGGATAACAGGAAATCAGTAAACAAGCTGGTACTGGATTTAACCGAGTGCAGACGGCAGTTCACCTCAATGAATCCAAGAAATCAAATTGGGCGTCTGATTTTCCTTTCAAGTCAGACTACAGTAGATAAAGAAATGTGCGTAACGATAGCAAAACAGTTAGATATACCGGCACAGGTGGGAGATTGTCTTGCGGCAGTTGAGATAGTTGAGCCCTCCAGCCCTGGCGGGAAAACTAAAAGTAATGATGATGATAAAGAGTCCACCGGTACTCCGATAGAAAGAAGAAATTGTGAGGTCAACTGGGCGACCGCCTTTGGGCTCAGTCTGTCGTAGAGAAAAAGCCGGGCGCAATGATGATATAATTAGCTTGAGAAGCGGACAAGAAGGAGGAAAAGTAAAAAATGGCTAATATAAATTTCGTACCGGACGATTATGTTCAAAATACCGAATCAAGCAGAACAAACCTGTTGTACCTTGTTTTGTTTGGAGTGGTGATGATAGCGTTATGCGGTTCATTTATGACTATCAAGATACGTCAGCGGGCCTGCGGGGTTAAGGAAAAAATTGTAAATACCAAGATGGGCAAGATACAAGAGGCCATAAAAAAGTTCGAAGAGCTTCAGACAAAGCGTGGAGAAATGATGCGAACGGCTCTTACCACCTCACAGCTTATTGAGCCGGTACCGAGAAGTGTTTTGTTAGCTTCGTTGACTAATAACCTGCCTCAGGGAGTATCGCTTTTAAAACTGGGCCTGCTCCAGCAAGAATCCGGACGGAGCCTCCGGTCTGCGCCAACGAGTAAATATCAAGCCAAACAGGCTAAAAAGACGGCAGCGAATTCCGCGCAGGTTTCAAAAGAAAGACTATTAGAGACACATATAGATATTGAAGGTGTGGCTCCGAGCGACCTTCAGGTTGCAGACTATATCGGACGGCTGGGTAATTCGAGTTTGCTGGACAATGTAGCGCTGGTTGAGTCAAAAGAACATGAAGTCAAGGATAGTATTATGTTCAGGCGATTCAAACTGACTGCAATGCTTAAGAAAGAAGTCCATCTTACCCGTGAAGACGTTAAGAACATCAGGGAGGAAGCAGAAAATACGATATGGAATTTTTAATACTTACGGGATATGGGATTAGGGCCCATTAGAGGTATTGCAAACTGTGTTCACGCTGTGGACCTTGAGACAAACATGTTCATAATTAAAATGAGGACATAATACCATGATGACAAGCGGTTTCAGAAAAATTGTATTTTCTGTCTTATTGTTTGGTGTAACAATTGTTGGTTACCAATACATGATTAAGCCTGCCAATAAGAATCTGGCCAACACAAAAGGGCGCCTCGAGACAAAACTGTCACAGTTAAGCAAATTCGGTAAAGCGGCCACGGCAGCAGAAGGCCTTTCAAAGCAGCTTGAGGAATTAGAGGAGGCGATAAAGTTTTTTGAAAACAAGCTGCCCCCGGAAAGTAAGATTGCCAAGGTGCTCGAACAGGTGACTGTCATCGCTCAGAAACAGGGCCTCAAACCGAAGACATTTCGAACACTAAAGAAAAAAGACAATAGCGGTTATATAGAGCAGCCTTTAAGAATGGAACTTGTGGGCAATTTCAGTTCCTTTTACTCGTTTTTATTAGAGCTTGAGAAGCTCCCGCGAATAATCAAAATTCGTGAGCTTAAACTGGATAAGAAGACAATCACCGAGGGACAAATATCAGCAGATTTTATATTAAGCATATTTTTTCAGAATAAAACAGTTTAAATAGATAACCTCTCTCGAAACGAGATACAATTTAATGGAGCTTAGTTATGTTATCTTTTTTACGCGACCAAAGCCTTGAAGACTTACCAGCAGAAAAAAAGAGGAATGCCGCCGCCAGTAAGGCCTCCGGTAAGAAGGTGCCCAGTGAAGGTGCCGACAAGTCACAGGAGTCTGAATTCCTTACCGTAGCGTCTCACGGAAAACGAGTTCGTAAGACTACCACATTACTTGCCATTTTATTTATTATAGGCCTTTTATGTCTTTTGTTTATGATAAAAAAGAGCACTCCCAACGCGGCGTCGGCTGCGAATGGTAACACGGAAGATACACTTGTTGAGACAGCCATCGCCCGACTTACAGGCGTTAAGACAGAAATGTTCGGTAGAATGGATGAAATAGTCGGGAAATTCTATGAGTTTTCCGAGGTGCCGCAGGTCAAGGCTAATGAACTGGCCAAAAATCCTTTTGAGCTTGAAACAACGTCAGGTAATCTCAAGAGCAGCACTGAGAATGAAATGGATGCCAGGGCACTTTGGCAACAGCAATTGAGACAAAATTCAAAAAGTATGCAGCTTTGGAGCATCATGCAAACTCAGCAGGGATATCGGTGCATGATAGATGATGAAATCCTCAGTGAGGGAGATTCAATAAACGGCTTTAAGGTGAGCCAAATCGGCGATAATTTCGTTAAACTCGAATCTGATGGTGTTCAAATAGAATTGAAGTTGTCGGAATGAAACTACCCTTTATAACCGAAAAAAAACATCGTTCATCGAAGGCTGACAAGGGTGTTCAGCAAAACACGGACACCGATGCCGCAGCGGATGTGGACTTTTCTGAGAGCCAGTCGTTGCGCGGGCTAAGTGAGCTTTACTCTCCTGAACAAACGACCGAATCACAGACACACGATATAGTCGATGTCCTGCTTGATATGGGCAAAATTAATAAAAAGCAGCATGCAAGCCTTCGGAAAAAACAAAAGGCAAATCCCTCTTCCGATATCTCAGCTTTGCTGTCGAAAACAGAGAAAATCACTACCGTTGATATTTTGACCGCCCAGTCCAAGCTGTATGACCTTGAGTTCAGACATATAGAGCCTGATGAAGTTCAGAAAGAGGCATTTTGCAAGCTTGATCTTGAGTACATAAAGAGCAACCGTATTATGCCCATAGAGGTACACGGCAGAAATCTTATAGTAGCGACAAGCCGGCCGTCGGACCTTTTTGTCATTGAGGACGTCAAAACTCAGACACAAATGAACGTTGAGGCCGTCGTCTGCGCTGATGAAGATATAGATAAAGTATGCAGCAGCTTCGACGGCGAAAAAAGCAATTACAACATCGACGATATCATGGGTGATATGGCGGACGTGGAGGTCGTTCAGGACCGGCAGGATGATTCGGAAGACCTCGAACAAATGGCGGGCCAGTCGCCCGTTATCAAGTTCGTTAATTATCTGATAAGCAATGCGGTTCGTGAGGGCGCCAGCGACATCCATATCGAGCCCAAGGAAAAGGTCATGAAGACAAGGTACCGCATAGACGGTGTCCTTTTCGAGATGATGGAGTCTGCGTTGAAGATGCATCCTGCGATTGTTTCACGCATTAAAATCATGGCCAACCTCGATATTTCAGAAAGACGGCTTCCACAGGATGGCAAAATTAAAGTCAACATCGGCGGAAGAGCGATTGATTTGCGGGTCTCGACTCTTCCGACAAATCACGGCGAAAAAGTGGTTATCCGTGTTCTCGACAGCAAATCCATTATGCGTGGTCTCGAGCAGTTGGGTATGGAGCCCGATGTAATGGCCACTTTCGGCGAGCAGGTTAAGCTGCCACACGGGATTTTATTGGTTACAGGGCCTACCGGTTCCGGCAAGAGTACAACTTTGTATTCGGCACTGTGCCAGATGGACGGTGCGAAGCTGAATATCTCAACAGTCGAGGACCCTGTGGAATATGAGCTTGATTTCTGCAACCAGGTCCAGACCAACGAGAAGATCGGTCTTAACTTCGCCTCGTCTCTGCGAAGTCTGCTTCGCCAGGACCCGGATGTAATAATGATCGGTGAGATTCGTGACAATGAGACGGCCCGGATAGCGGTCCAGGCGGCCTTGACCGGGCATTTGGTTCTTTCTACGCTTCACACGAACGATGCGGCCAGCAGTATTACCAGGCTAGTAGATATCGGAATTGATTCCTACCTGATAGCGGCGTCATTGAATGCTGTTCTTGCCCAGCGTCTTGTCAGGAAGATTTGCCCGAAGTGCAAAAAGAAATATAAGGTGCCGGAGAAAATGCGAGAATATATAAAGCGTTCCGGGATTAAGAGCAAGAATTTTTATCACGGAGCCGGCTGTGAGGCCTGCAGAGACTCCGGTTATGTCGGTCGTGTCGGTATTTACGAGCTGCTGGTTATTGATGATGAGTTAAGGGGTATGATTAACAAGGACTCGTCGGTCAATAATATGCGTCAGGTGTTTCATGAAAGCGGCTCTCACAGCCTGTTTGACGACGGACTTGTAAAAGTAAATCAGGGCCTGACAACAATAGAAGAGGTGCTCAGAGTAACTGAAGTGTACGGCAAAAACGAAAACGAGGTTTTTGTCGAAAATGATAAATAAAAAAA
>CAZWME010000145.1:0-8812 GCA_964634515.1 uncultured Pirellulales bacterium
GAAGATGTTCAGGAGATTGCGATGGAATTGGCACGAATCGATTCGTCTCAGCAGGATGATGCCAAGGAACAAACGAAGGTTGTCCGTGAGTTCTGTGCCTCGCTTCAACAACAGCAAGCTCGTAAATTTAGTATGAAAACTTTTCTTAACGAGACGCTTATAACTATTCTTGGCGAAGACAAGGCCGAGCAAATCCAGGCCCAGGTTAAAAAGGTTTCGGGAGGCCAGGACTTGTTTATGGATATTCGTTTAGCCAGCACGGATGAATTAGTTCTTGCACTGGAGGGTGAACACCCCCAGACAATAGCTGTGATATTGTCTGAACTGGATCCGAAGAAAAGCCAGGAAGTTCTGGCGCGTTTGAGTGAAGAAGCACGGCTTAAAGCTGTGTGCCGGATGATAAATCCGGAATTGGTGGGTAGTGGAGTAAAGCAGCGAATGGCATTTACGGTTAGCGAAAGGCTGAAAGATTTAAAAGGAGAAACTCTTTCGGAAAGACCGGAGCAGACTCTACGAAAACTGGCTATTGTCCTGAGTGGTCTGGAGACAGATCTGAGAGACCAGATGCTTGATGAGATTAGCAAGCATGATGAGGAAACCTCCAAAACCGTAAGAAATTTGATGATAACATGGGATGATATTCCGTCAATTGCAGACAGGTCTATGCAGGAGGCACTGCGAAATGTGGAGGCGAGCAAATTGGCGGTGGCGCTTTATGGTGCAAATGATGCTGTTATTGAAAAAATACGCTCAAATATATCTGAACGTGCGGCGGCCTTGCTTGATGAAGAAATCTCGTTGATGCAGGATCCACTGGATAAAGAAGTTCTTGATGCCAGAGAAGAAGTTGTCAACCCACTGAGAGAAGCAAATGAACAGGGAACACTTAGAGTGACAGGACGATAGCAGAATGACACAGACACTTACAGTTAATCTTGAAAAGCCGATTACCTCGGCTAAATTCATGGATGAATCTGCCGGTGGTCAAGTGCCCGGTCTCGGCCAGGCTAATTCGGCAGCGAATGCCGTGCAAATTCCAGCACAGGATTCAGAGGCTCAGAAAAATACGTTTTCACAGGCTTGCCAGGCAATAAATGGTGTGGTTACAAAACTCAATCAATTTTACGAAAAAATGTTTGCTGAACAAAAAGAAGAAATTGCCAGACTTTCGGTGGAAATCGCCAGAAAGATTTTGATGCAAAAAGTGGAAGATGGAGATTATGAAATACAATCTATTGTTAAAGAGGCACTAAACAATGCTCCGACGCGACAGGATATAGTAGTGCATTTGAATCCTGAAGACCTTGCGGAATACCAGAAGGTACTACAGAATGAGCCGGATGGCACTTTAGCAGATGTCAAGTTTGTTTCCGACTCGAATATAGGACGGGCAGAATGTCTGCTTGAGAGCCCCAAGGGGATAATAGAATCACTGATTAACGAACATCTGGACAAAATTAGCAAAGCACTTAAAAAGGCGGAATGAGTTATGGTTACGAGCGAGGTAAGTAATGGTTTGATTGATTTTGATAAGTTTCATTCAGCGCTTCGCGATGTAAATTTGTTGGATTGTCGGGGTTTTGTGGTCCGGGTCGCCGGTCTGACGGTTGAATCTACCGGTCCGGCAATAGGTTTAGGGGAATTATGTGGTATCCATATTCGTAATGGGCGGCGCGTGTTGGCTGAAGTGGTAGGTTTCCATAATGACCATCTTATTCTGCTGCCGTTGGAGCATATAAATGGTATATCGCCGGGCGATACAGTAACCGCTCGTACTACTGTACGGTATATCGCCTTAAGCGAAGCCGTCCTGGGTAGAGTATTAAACGGGCTGGGAGAACCTATAGATAATAAAGGGCCGTTAACAGGGGCGGATAAAAAAGCATTAGATGCAGGTAGTCCGCCACCTTTGAGCCGCGAAAAGATTTCCAGTCCTTTGGCGCTGGGCATAAGATCATTGGATGCAGTATTAACCTGTGGGAAGGGACAGCGAGTAGGTATTTTCTCTGGTAGCGGGGTAGGAAAAAGTGTTCTACTTGGTGATATTGCCAATTCGAGCGAAGCAAATGTTAATGTTGTAGCGCTGATAGGCGAGCGTGGCAGAGAAGTTAGGGAATTTCTTGAAGGAGACCTCGGTGCCGAAGGTTTGTCACGCAGCGTAGTTGTTGTCGCAACTTCTGATTCTCCTCCTATTCAGCGTGTAAAAGCGGCGTTTGTAGCTGTTACGATTGCCGAATATTTCAGAGATAAGGGCAAAGATGTTTTGTTTATGATGGATTCACTTACTCGCTTCGCACAGGCCCAGAGAGAAATAGGGCTTGCAGCGGGTGAGCCGCCGACAACAAAAGGCTATTGTCCGAGTGTTTTTTCACTAATGCCGAGACTTATTGAACGTTTGGGGCGTGCGGAAACCGGTAGTATCACCGGTATTTTGACTGTTTTGGTTGAGAACGATGATTTAACCGATCCCGTGGCTGATAGTGCCAGAAGTCTGCTTGACGGGCATATAGTTCTGTCGAGAAAATTGGCTGAGAGGGGGCATTATCCCGCTGTGGATATTTTACAGAGTGTCAGTCGATTGATGCCTGTGGTGGTCAGCAAAGAGCACATGCTTGCTGCGCAGAAGCTCAAAGAAATATACGCTATTTATATTGATGCTGAAGATTTAATAAATATTGGAGCTTTTTCGTCCGGCAGTAATCGACGTATTGATGGAGCTATAGCTTTGATTGACAGGATAAACAGCTTCCTTATTCAGTCTATTCGAGAGAGGACCGATTTTAATGAAACTCTAAGGCAGTTGACTGCCATTACCCAGTTTTGGAATGAGCTTTTGGGTGCCCAGAGCCGGTAAATTGTGTTCTGAGTACTTGTAAGATATTGAGAGTTGAAAAATAAATGAAACGGTTTGTATGGCGGTTACAGCGTGTCCTTGATATAAGGATAAAGGAAGAACAAAAAGCCAGAGCAGAATTGCTTGAGTTGACGCAAAAGTTAGCAGAGACACAGAGTGAACTGCTTGCATGGCGGAAGATGTTAGAGGAGATAATTAATGGCTTGGCCGCGGGAAATCCTAAAAAACGATTGGGCAGGCAGGAATTTTTTCTGAGATATTCGGCGGCAAGTGATGAGCAGATTAAGAAGCTCGAAAATAGGGTGAAGGAATTGGAGTCAAAGCAAAGAGAGAAAATTGCTGAAGTTTTAAAACTAAGAAGGTTCAAAGAAGGCCTTGAAAAGTTACAAGCCGAAGCAAAGATACAGTTTATAACCGAACAAGAGAAACTGGAGCAAAAACAATTGGATGAGGGAGCTACAGTTTTATTTGTTCGAAAAACAAAGAGTTAGGAGAAAAACCAGTGAGCAAGAAACTGATAATTATAACAGCTTCAGCAGGGCTGGTGAGTTTTGCCGGAGCGTTTGCCCTGGGGTGGTTTACCGTCCCATCTCCGTCAGGATATCCCGGTGAAACAATTCAGCCGGAGATTGTGAGCGACAGTGCTGTTCCGGAGATACCTCGTCCTGTAGCTGCTATGACAGGTGTCGTAGGTGCGGCTTCCAACAGTGAGAGAAAAACTATGACAGAAAAGCAGCTCAGGAATCTTGTCTTTGAGGTTCGGGAGAAAGTGAATGAGTATGATGATAAGCTGCAGAATCTTGCGCTGCGGGAACAGAGATTACAAAGGGCTCAGGATACGTTAAAAGAGGATATTCAAAACCTTAATAATCTGCGAATCGAGCTTGCTACAATTGTTGCCGATATTAAGGGCGAACGCGATAAGCTGCTCAAAACCAGGCTTGAAGTTACCGAAACCGAGAAGAGTAACCTTGTATTGATAGCAGCTACTTATGACAAGATGGATGCGTCCAGTGCAAGCAAAATATTGGTTAGTTTGTGTACGAGCCAGACGCAGCCCGGCAAGATTGATAGCCAGAGCAGGGGTTTTGATGAAGCCGTGAAAATTCTGTACTATATGACCGAAAGGACCACAGCCAAACTGCTGGCTGAGTTAACCACTGCAGAGCCGAAGCTGGCAGCATTTTTAACCCAAAGATTAAAACAGATAGTTGAAGGAAAGTAACCTAATGGATATTGCAACGATAGTAGGAGTATTTCTTGGTTTTATGGTTGTCATAGGTGCTATCGTTGTCGGCGGTGGTTGGCAATCGTTTATCCATGTTCCCTCTATGGCCATTACCATGGGAGGCATGTTGTGTGCTACACTCATACATTTTTCACTGCCGCAGTTTTTGGGAATATTTTCTGTAATCAAGAAGACAATTATTACGAAGATACCACCACAATCAGAGCTGATTCAAAAAATGGTGAACTTTGCCGCTATCAACAGACGTGACGGAGCGCTGGCTTTGGAGCAGGAGATTCCCAACTTAGATAATTCATTTTTCATCAAGGGCCTGCAGATGCTTGTCGATGGACGGGATTCCGAACAAATTCGGGACTTTATGTCTATAGAGGTTCAGTATCTTCAGGAACGCCATTCAACGGGTAAGAAAATTTTGGAATTTATGGGAGCGGCCGCACCTGCTTTTGGGATGATAGGCACACTTATCGGTTTGGTGCAGATGCTCAGAAGCCTGGATTCGCCTGATGCAATTGGTGGGGGAATGGCGGTAGCTTTGCTGACTACTTTTTACGGTGCATTGGCAGCCAATCTGGTTTTTATCCCGTTGGCGGGTAAATTAGGAATTTATTCAAAAGCGGAAACGACCACAATAGAGATGATTGTAGAAGGTATCTGCTCTATTGCACAAGGTGATAATCCAACTGTTGTTCGAGAAAAACTACAGGCATTTATGTCACAGGGCAGACGGGAAGAAGTAAAGGCTAATGTATAATGGCACGTGAGCGCAAACAAGTAGAGGAAGATGAGGCTCCAGGCGCGCCGGAATGGATGGTAACTTTCAGCGATTGTATGACGCTGTTGTTGACATTCTTTGTACTTCTTTTAAGTTTCTCCTCTTTTGATGATAAGGTTTTTCGGAAGTTAAGAGTAATTTTCATGGATGCTTTACCCGTGCCCAGTACCAGTCAGTCGAAAGAACTAAGTAGAGATGCGGTTCTGCCTACGGAGCAAATTGAAATGACACCGGATTTGGCCGAAGGCAGTGAAAAACCTACGTTGCTCAAAGGATTGGACAACAACCTAAGAGAAGAGACGCCTGCAGATTTCCGTCGCCGCAAGGTGTTTTCGGTCTCATCTGAAAAAATCTTTTGGGGTAATGGTGCGCTTATTTCGGCTGAAGGTCGTCGCATTATGACTACAATGGCGTCATTTTTAGAGGAAGTACCCAGTCGTGTAGTTATTTGTGAAAATGGTCCGGCAGGTAAAGGGGCATCTGAGCAGCTTGGTTTGTCACGGGCATGGGCGGTATTGGAGTATCTTACGAGTAGTCAGAATCTTGATAAGAATTGGTTCAGCATCTCAGCAGGGAGTACTCTTGCTCAAGAGGGTCTTAGAAATGATGAGCCTTCCCGCGCAAGCTTGAAATCTGAACGTACACTTGAGATAGTATTGTTAGAACGGAGTATTTACGATTGAAGCGTCAGGCAATCAAGGAAGAAAAGCCCAAAGTTCCGGCATATATCGTTACGTTTTCAGATATGACAACGTTGTTGCTGACATTTTTTGTAATGCTCTTAAGCCTTGCATCTATACAGGATGATGAATTGTTTCACAAAGGCCGAGAATCCTTTTCCTTTGCAATTAAAACCTTTGGGCTTGGAATGTTTGCAGGTAGAAAACCAAAACCCGATTTAGGTTATTATAAAGTCAAGTATTATATAAACGAGCCTAATGAAACGTTCAGAGGCAGGAGCATAAATATAAAAGAGGAGAAAATTCGTAAGTTGTTCAATGAACTAAGCGGATCTATGAAGGCTGTGCCGCCAGTAATGGCGACTAATAAAACAGATTTTACGGTAACTAACATTCGCTTTGCACAGGGTGATGCACGATTGGATGAGTCGGCAAAGCAGTTTTTAGGTGGCTTTTGCTCACAGTTGCAGCAGAATTACGGTTCCAGACCGGCTAAACTTTACGTGCTTGGTTTAGCCAATGACCAGAGAAGCGAAAAAGAGCAGTGGATACTTTCTGCTAAGCGGGCAAAGGCGGTGGCGGATTATCTGAGGGGTATTTTATCTTCGGGCTCTGGTTCCCAAACACAACGCAGTACAATTGGGGGCTGGTCTAAGTGGTCTGTTTGTTGGTGGGGAGCTGGGCCGGGAGGTGATTGGGTACGGCGGGATAGCCCGATTTCCAAACAGTCACAAATATTAATTGCGGTCCTCAGAGTGGATGATTAATTCAAGACTGTGTAAAGTTTTTCGACATTTTGTCTGATTATGTGCCAATTCTCGTATTAAAAATCCTGCTGACGACCTGCTAATGACCCTTTTGGCATTTCGGCACGCTATTTGCTCACTAAATTATCAGAAGACGCTCTGTTTGTGGACTGAGCATGACTAATTGTGTTTGGTATTTTTTAATATAGTGGAACGCAGGAACAAAATCGTTGTTTCTTTAATAGCAGTTATCTTGGGCTGTGGTGTGATATTGGTCTGCTCGGCCCAATCGGCTGACGATGCTGAAAAGCACGCTTCTGACAAGGGTGGAACGGAATTGGAAAATTCACAATCCGAATCTAAATCGTTATTTGAAAATGATCCCGATTATTTAAAGAAAACGAATAATGGTCCGGGTGCCCTTGAATTGTTTTTTAAATTTATGGTTGCGGTTTTGTTCCTCGCGGCTCTGGGCGCAGCGGGGATTTACGTTTCAAAAAAATTTCTGCCAAAGATTACAAACCTGTCAGGCAAAGAGATTCGTATTGCTGAAACTGTCCACCTTGGGCCCCGCAAGGCAGTGCATCTGCTTGAGATTGGGGAGCGACGGTTCCTTATAGGTAGTACAAATGAGAACATCACAAGATTGGCCGACTTAACAAGTACCTTAACGGAATTGTCAGTGCGGGAAGTAGATAATAATTGAGGATGTCAATGACCGGCAAGCTTAAAATACTTTTTCTGGTGTTTGTTGTTGTGGCGCCTGCCGGGTTTTCTTTGGGCCAGGATATCAATGCGATCCCAAGGCAGGCAGGACCGCTTGGTGATACTGCAACAACAAGTGTCCCGGCTAACGGAGTTCCAAATCTTACAGATTTGATGACGGTTATAGATAAGGCCACGACTAACGATAACAGCAGCAAAGATTGGTCAACGCCTGTCAAGCTTGTAATCATCTTTACCGCTCTGGCGATTCTGCCGAGCCTTTTGGTGATGATGACTTCTTTTACGAGGATAGCTATTGTTTTGTCTTTTGTTAGGCGTGCTTTGACCACACAGAGCATACCTCCTACAATTGCAATGATGGGTTTAGCTTTATTTCTGACACTGTACACAATGGCTCCTACGTTTACCAAGATCAATACAAACGCCGTCCAGCCTTATCTTACAAACGAGATTAATTTCCAAACTGCGGGTACTAGGGCAGGCAATTGTATGAAGGAATTTATGCTTCGGCAAAGCCGGGAAGCCGATTTGGCTCTTTTTGTGCGGATGGCCAAGATAGCCCCCCCAAAAAGTCTGATGGATGTAGATTTACATATAGTTATTCCGGCATTTATCATCAGTGAGTTCCGCACTGCGTTTGAAATAGGCTGTCTTTTGTTTATTCCTTTTCTACTGATGGATATGGTTATTGCAAGTGTTTTGCTTAGTGCGGGTATGATGCTGTTGCCGCCAATGATGATTTCGCTGCCCTTGAAGCTGATATTATTCATTCTTGTTGACGGCTGGGGGTTACTGGCGGAGAGTCTAAGTCTGAGTTTCAAATAACATCAGGTATCGAACGTATGCGCTCGGTCAGTTGCGGGCCGAAATATCTGGGGAGATACGAGGTAAAAATTATGGATAGTAGTTTCATTCTTTATCTGGGACGGTATACCCTCGAGACGGCTTTGCTTTTAGCCGCTCCGATTTTGCTGACCTGCATGATTGTCGGAGTGACGATGACATTGTTTCAGGCTGTTACTTCCATACGTGATATGACCTTAACTATAGTGCCTAAGTTGCTGGCTGTCGGTGTCGTTATGTTGATGTGTGGAGGGTGGCTCATGGAGGTGATACTTAGATTTACAAACGAAATATTCGGGCATATCCGAAATATTATGCACTGAAGATAAAGGTGAAAGTATAAACAATTGCTTGTAAATGGGCCGCTTCTTACCGCAACCTGTAGAGATTTGGCAGCAGGAAAAATATGGCGTTGATTATCGAAAAACTACTTGGTTTTGTAATGGTGCTGACGAGGATTTCAGCATTTTTTTTGATACTTCCCGTTTTTGGATGGAAAAGCATTCCTGTCAGAATAAAGGTTGCGATGACTATTCTGATAACGATTTTTTTTTCAACGATAATACCTGTACCTATGGGGTCAGGACAAGTCTCTGTCGTAGAGTCAGTATTGCTTCTGGCCAATGAAGCCACCTATGGGCTGGCTCTGGGCCTGATTGCAGCTTTTGTATTTGCCTCGGTTAAATTCAGCGGGCGCATTATTGAACGACAGATGGGTTTAGCTATGGCTCAAATATTGGATCCATTGACTGGTGAGAACACTCAGGCGCTGGGAGCATTGTTGGAGATGATATTTATACTCTTATTTCTCAGTGCTAACGGTCATCATTTGTTTTTGTTGGTTATATCGAGAAGTTACGAGGCGTTTCCTGCCGGCAGTATCCCGACAATATCGGTTTTAACCGGTGGTATAATTAAGGCTGGTTCTACACTGTTAATGGC
>CAZWME010000146.1:0-8794 GCA_964634515.1 uncultured Pirellulales bacterium
TTGAATTTTGCCTTAATCATTTTTCCACCTTGTTATATTTATATGATTTTCATATCACAAAAACTTACTTCTCGCCTTCGATATAGTTTGAGTAAAACTTTTTTTCTTCCTCGGTCTGTTGTTTTTCTTTGAGCTGTTATGGCTTCTTTTTGGATTTGATTTGATTCAGCTCGCCAATCACCAGATAGACTATGCCGATAACTAACGCAATACAAGCAAGATGTTCTGGTGTTCTACCAACAATCTTATAAGCCGTTCCCATGTGTCACGGAGGAGTACTGTAGTTCCTGATATGCGGCATGTATATCACGGCCGCCAAATAGTTGGCCACATACAAGGTTGCTGCTATAAAGCAAAAGATGACACCTACTACTTTTTTCATATTGTAACTCCTATTTCATGACATTGATTCTCTATAAAAGCAACTGCGAAAAATATACATAATATGAGGCAAATATTTTAGCCCATTAATCTATTCGGTCTTACGTACAAAAAACTCACAAACAGCGACGAGTTACGGCTGAAAATGCCCAGCTAAGATGTTTGAAAACAATAAAACTCGCGAAAATGAAAAATACAGTACAAAAGACGGATGTTCAAGGGGAAAATAGAAAATAGTGGATAAGTACCAAAGCACAGCTTATGGTTTGTGCACTTCTGTGGTTGCTTTTTCGAGGTGTCCGAGCAGATACTTCTTGTCGGGGCCGCCTAAATGCTGCCAGGGCAGGATTTCATCGGTGTCAAATTGCCTCTGTGCGAGAATTTCCAAATCGAAGCCGAATTTATCGAATGCTTTTTGCCATATCTCTAAGTCAAAACATTCATTCCACAAATCGAATCTTGCGCCCTCTCGCCAGGCCGCTTCGATAACGTCACCTAATCGCCTGTCGCCCCGGCCAATGGCTGATTCCAGTACACTGCATCTTATATTATGGAACTTAAACTGAAGGAATTTAGCCCGCAGTTTCATCTTCTCATCGATTATCAATTCTTTTGCCTGCTCGAAATAGCTTAGGGGCTTTTGGCCCAACCAGCCGAACGGCGTATGCGGTTTGGGTACAAACCAGCTTACGGCAATATTAATCTGACCGGTTTTACCGTCTATATTTTTCCGCAGCTTTGCCAATTCGAATGACAACTGCACAATCCGTTTTACGTCCTCAATGGTCTCGCCGGGCAGGCCGACCATAAAATATAATTTCAATCGCTGCCAGCCGGCCCTGTATGCGGCTTCAACGGCGGCGAACAAATCTTCGTCTTTGAGAGGCTTATTCACAACCTGTCTTAACTTTTCACTTGCCGCCTCGACGGCTATAGTAAGGCCGCCTTTTCTCACCGAGGTCAGTAACTGTGGAAGCAGCTTCAACTGCTTGTCAACGCGCAGGCTCGGAAGTGATAAGCCCACGTGTTTATCCTGAAAATATGCCCGAAGGCCGGCGACCAGTTCTTCGAGTTGAGGATAATCGGCGCTCGATAGACTAAGCAAGCTGACGGTATCATATCCTGTCGAGTGATAACAGGTCTTGGCTATATCGATAATTTTTTCAACGCTGCGATAGCGGACGGGCCTTCTGCAAAAGCTCGCCTGGCAGAACCTGCATCGGCCCGGACATCCTCGCATAATCTCGACACTGACTCTCTCGTGGACAGCCTGCACAAACGGTACTATTGGACGATGCGGAACGGCGGCATTTTCAAAGTCTTCTACGACGGCGCTGTTGAATTGAGAGGGCAATCCGGGTGAATTGGCCTTAAACGATTTTATTTTCACCCCTTCATATTCGAACTCATAGAGAGACGGGACATAGGCGAAATCGAATTTCTTTGCGGCACAGAGAAGGATTTGTTCTTTTGTCGCACAGGCCTTTTTTTGCGCTTTAATCAGTTGCGCAAGCTCAACTACCGCTTCTTCACCATCGCCTAATAGAAACAAATCTATAAACTCAGCGAGCGGTTCACCGCAGCTTGCCATACTGCCGCCGGCGATTATCAACGGGTCGTCTTCGCTTCTATTGCGGCTTCGGACATCTATACCGCCGAGGTCGAGCATATTAAGCACATTAGAATAGCAAAGCTCGCTGCTCAAACTAAAGCCCACGATGTCAAAGCTCTTCAGGGACGCTTTGGACTCCAGGCTGAAGAGGGGAATTCCTTTCTCACGCAGCACCTTCTCAGCATCAATCCACGGTGTAAATATCCGCTCGGCAGCGACACCGTCAAGGCTGTTAAGTACGTCATATATAATCGCTATTCCGCTGTTACTGGTGCCAACTTCATAAATATCCGGAAAGCACAATGCGACAGACAATTCACATTGCGAGAGGTCTTTTTTAATCTGGTTTACTTCGCCGCCGATATATCTGGCCGGGCTGCGAACAAAGGGGAGAAACTCCCGCTCAATACGCTCGGCTAATATTGTTACTTCTTTTTTGTCCATACCGGCATTATAAGCTGATTATCGATTATTTTCTATTGATTATCGCTTGAATATCAATTATGAAATCCTGTTATGAAAACCTCTTCAACAGGCAAAAAAATTGGCAGCGTCTTAATTGTTATATTTGTCGCTTGTTTAGTTGTTGTGGCGCTTTATTTTTCCGCCGGCCCGGGAAAACAGGTCGAGCTGGACAGCGGGCATCGGATGGTTATGGGGACATTTGTCCGTATTGTTGTAATAGCAAAAGATTCTGATACCGCCGGGAAATGCATCGAGAACGCTTTTAAGCAAATCAACAAAGTTGACGGTTTAATGAGTGATTACAAGAGCGATTCGGAAATAAGCAGTGTAAACAGGGACGGATTCAAAAAAGCGGTACAGCTCAGTCAGTCAACTTTTGAGGTTTTACAAAGAAGCATTGAATTCAGCAAACTTACCGATGGCGCTTTTGATATTACTGTTGGGCCTCTGGTGGAATTGTTTCGTAAGGCCAAAAAAAAACAAGTCTTTCCTGAACAGAATGAAATTGCCGATGCCAGGTCGAAAGTTGGCTTTGAGAAGCTGAAGCTTGACGACCGGAACAGAACAGTGCAGTTCACCGTCGAAGGTATGCAGCTCGACCTGGGCGGTATTGCAAAAGGCTATGCCGTTGACAAGTCAGTCGAGACGATGCAAACCCATGGGGCAACAGGCGGTATGGTTGACCTCGGCGGTGATATTCGATGCTTCGGTGCACCGTTAAAAGGCAGGGACCACTGGGTAATCGGACTGCAGAATCCGGATATGGGGAAAGATTCGAACGGACGTGAAGTTTTATTGAAGTTGAAAGTGACCAACGGAGCGATTGCTACCAGCGGCGATTACCAGCAGTTCATTATAATCGAAGGCAAACGCCGCAGCCATATAATAGACCGTAACACTGGAACAAGTACCGAAGGCCTCTCAAGTGTAACCATCATTGCCGATAACGCAACTAATGCCGACGCATTAGCTACGGCTGTAAGTGTAATGGGGTATGAGAACGGCCTTAAATTAGTTGAGAAAATCCCAGGCACTGAGGCGATTTTGATAACTTCTCAGCCGGAATTTAAACTCATCAAAACCAGCGGCGCAGAGATGTATATCAAAAAGGATTGAGTTGCTTTTATTACTCAGGAATCGGCGGCTGTTGCAGCAGGCTGCTGAGGACTCTCTGCGGTCTTTCCGCGATAGGTAATCACCTTTGTCGGGCACTTTTTCATCGCGGTTTCGGTTTGCTCGTTTAGCTCGTATCTGGCGTAGTCTATCCGTGCCAGATTGTCCTTGACCGAGAACATATCCGTCTGTTTGACACAGATGCCGCAGCCGATACAGCCGACCTTGCAGATTGACCGGGTTGTCTTGCCCGTCTCCTTACTATTACAGGCGACAATCATTATATTCTCGGATGTGAATGGAACCATCTCAATCAGACCGCGCGGGCAGGCTTTTGCGCAGGCCGTGCAGCCGGTGCATTTTTCATAATCAACGGTAGCCAGGCCATCGACAACGTGTAAGGCATCGAACTTGCACGCTCTCGTACAGTCGCTGAAGCCCAGACATCCGAATCCACAGGCCTGCACGTTAACCAATGCGTTGGCAGCGAGGCAGGTTTGTATGCCCTGATATATTGCATGATAGGTTTTTTCTGCGGTGTGGGCACGACAGTGTACAACCGGTCTATGCGGGGGGCCTGACTCGCTGATCTGCAGATTCAGTACCTCAGCAATTTTTGCGGACGTTTCTTGTCCACCGGGCGCACATTGGCCCAACAGTTCCGGATTTTCCAGAACGGCCTTGGCATACTGAGCGCAGCCGGCGAATCCACAGGCGCCACAGTCCAGATTCGGCAAAGCTTCGTGTATTTGCTCTATCTTCGGGTCAACCTCAACCCTGAGCTTTTCGCTTGCTATTAACAACACTAGCGCAAAGCCACTGCCCAGACCGAGCATTGTAAGCCCGGCCGGCCAGGCACTACTCCACAATTCCAACACACTGCCTAAAATCATCTTATCATTCCCGCAAAACCCATAAAGGCCAGGGCCAGGATACCCGCAGTAATCAACGTAATCGGTGCGCCTTTGAGACACTTCGGAACGTCGGCCATATTCAGATTTTCACGAATGCCGGCCATAATACAAATCGCCATAGTAAAACCGATGCCCGCGCCGAAGCTAAGAACAACCGCTTCAAGCAGACTTTCAATACCCCAAAGGTTGATAAACAAACACAATCCTAATATCGCACAGTTTGTTGTAATCAATGGTAAAAATATGCCGAAGCTCTCATATAAAGAGGGGAAGAATTTTCGCAGGTACATTTCGACTAATTGCACAGCACCGGCGATGACCAATATGAAGCAGACGTACCGTGTAACTTCCAGAGGCGTATCTATTAGAATAAAATGGTCAATCAGCCAGGTCAACGTGCCGCTAAGGGTAACAACGAACGTCACCGCCATACCCATGCCGAAGGCCATGTCGATTCTTCCGGAAACTCCGAGATAGGGACAGATACCGAGAAATTTCGTGAAGACGAGGTTATTGACTATAACGATGGATATAAAACCCAATAGTAAAACGTTAAGCGTATCCATAAAACTTCCCATTAAGCCTCTTTATTGGTTACCTTGTTTACCAGTCCAAGCATAAGACCTAAAGTTATAAACGCCCCCACGGGCATGCTCATCGCAGCCCAGGGCACAAACCAACCGCCGTCTTTGAGCAGAGCAAGTATCTGTATTTCGAATATCGCACCTGTTGCGAGCAATTCACGGATGCTTGCCAAAATACACAGCGTAACAGTAAAACCCACACCCATTCCGACAGCATCGATGATACTTATCACCAGGCCGTTCTTACTGGCACAGGCCTCGGCACGGCAAATGATTATACAATTGACAATAATCAGCGGGACGTAAGGCCCGAGTGTTTCGCTCATCGCAGGTACAAATGCCTTCAGGAATAAATCCGCGATGGTGACAAACGTCGCTATTGTCAGCGTGAACATCAGTATCCGCAGATGCGGCTTAAGAAGGTCCCGCATAAGACTGACTATAATATTGCTGCAGACAAGCACAAATATAACACAGCAGCCCATAGTAAAGGCCGGCTTGACCGCGGCGGTAACCGCCAGCGTCGGACACATTCCTAATAACAGCCGAAAGACCGGATTTTCACGCCACAAACCGGCCAGCAGCGTTTGTCTGTAAGCTGTAGTTTTGGCCTCAGTTTTGCCTGTCATTGCCGATTAGTCCTTTTTGTTCTATCTGCTCTTTAATCTGGGTGATAGCATTACTAATTATATCAACGACTGCCTCACTGCTTATGGTAGCACCGCTTATCGCGATGATTTCTGAATCGATTTTTGTGTTGTCACCTGATGATGCGAGCTTGAGACCTTCAGTAGGTGCACCTTTGAACTGGTCCCGGAAGTAATCGAATTTTATCTGATTACCGAAACCGGGCGTTTCATTACTGGCCAATACATCGAAGCCCGCAAACTTTTCGAAATTTTTATCCACAACCACTACCAGCTCAATCTTGTCAGCAAAGCCCGGCCCGATGGCATTAAAACTCCAGCCGACACGTTCTCCAGCCTTTGACATAGCCCTGAAGACTTCAACTGTCTCTTTTTGGCCCTGGATAGACTCAATTTCGATTTCCCCCTCTACGGGAACAAAGTCTTTGGCCTCAGGCAGCAGGGCACCTACCAGCCGGTTACGTTTGTTAATTTTGTTCTGCTCTATCCTTGGCGAAAGGGCGGCGCTGGTGACCGCTATCAGCAATCCGAAGAAAAACGATGCCGCAATCAGAAGCCAGCTTTGCTCGATAAAGTGTTTTATTTTAAGCACCGGGCTTACCTCCTGTCGGAGTCCGCCTGCAGAACCTGTCGATCAAAGGTGTTACAGCGTTCATCAGGAGCACGGAAAACATCACGCCTTCCTGATACACTCCGGCAATTCTTATAAGCATTGTTATCGCTCCAACGCCAATACCGAAAATCCACATTCCCTTTCGTGTCAAGGGAGCGGTAACAGGGTCGGTGGCAATGAAAAAGGCACACAGCATTAAACCACCGCTGCTCAGGTGAAACAAAGGTGGAACGTAGGTATATGAATCTCTTACGAACGCAATTGTCGCAAAAACAAAAGCTGATGTTATAACGGCCAACGGTATATGAAAGCTTATCGTTCGCCTTATCAGTAAATATATACCGCCGATTAACAGCGCAATTACACTTGTTTCTCCGAGACAACCGCCAATCTCGCCTGTGAACACAGCCTTGAATTGTTCTTCGCTGTAGATGTCGGCTCCCAGCTCGTTTTTTATCGCCAGCTTACTCCAGGCCAATGGCGTTGCCTGAGTCCTGAATTCCCTCGTATTGGAAAGCAGAATATTCTCCGGGGCAACCTTCGACATATCCGAATCCAGCGTAGCCGGCACGGCCCAGGTTGTCATCATCACACCGAATGAGGCCGTCAGAAATGTCCTGCCCACCATAGCCGGGTTGAAAATATTCGCTCCGAGACCGCCGAAAACCATTTTGCCTATCGCGATGGAAAAAACTCCCCCGATTACCGCCGTCCAAATGGGTAGCTTCGGCGGAAGTGACAACGCAAGGATTATACCCGTAACGACAGCACTGAAATCGCCCAGTGAATTGGTTTTTTTGCAGATTACATTGCAAAGCCATTCGGTCACAATACATGAAAAAACACAGGTGCAAATAAGAACAAGTGCATGAATGCGGAAATAATAGCCTGCCGCCAGCATTGCCGGCGCCAAGCCTATTATAACATCTATCATCACGCTGCGAGTCGAAAGATGTTTGCTTATATGCGGCGAACAGGAAACTCTTATATCTGTTAGCATTTACTCTTTTCCAATTATAAAATCAATATATACACCATACGCTGTTTTTTCTTATCCCGGCACTTTCTCTTTTTGTCTGGCAACAAAGATTTTGCCTGTTTTGATATAGCCGGTTATCTCTATATTAGCAGGGCAGACATAGCTGCAGCAGCCACACTCAATGCACGCACTCATATAGTATTGTTCCGCTACGTCTAAAAGGTTGTGTTTCACGGCATGGGCGATTTTTGTGGGATTCAAATTCTCCGGACAAACTTCCAGACACCTGCCGCAGCGAATACAGGCGGTCTGGCGTCGTGCGAATTTAGCTCTGCCTATCTGCTCTTTTGTTAATACTGTTACGGCGTTGGACGTTTTCGTTAAAGGTGTTTTCAAATCCGCGATTGCTATGCCCATCATTGGCCCGCCGAGGATTACTTTTGCGGATTTCTGGGTAACTCCTCCGCAAAATTCTATTAAGTCCTCAACCGAGATTCCTATCGGGACATAATAATTGCCGGGTTTGGCGATAGCCTCTCCCGAAACGGTTACCACTCTGTGCGTCAGAGGCAAATCGGAGATGACCGCTTCGGCAATGGCAGCAGTAGTTGCGACGTTAAGCACTACCACCCCTATCATTGGAGGGATACCGCCTGTTGGAACATTTTTTTTCAGGACTGCTTTTATAAGCTGCCTTTCGCCGCCCTGTGGATATTTTGTCCTGACCGGAACAACTTTTAAAGAGCCGCTGTTTGGGGCAATTTTCAATGCCGTCTTCATAACCTCTATCGCTTTTGGTTTATTGTCCTCAATCGCGATAAAAACCCTTGAACAGCCCGATGCTTTCTGCGCAAGTTTTATACCTGCAATGATTTTGTCGGTCCACTCGAGCATAATACGATAATCGCAGGTGATATAAGGCTCACACTCACAGCCGTTGATAATAAGTGCGTCTTTGGGCAGTCTGGGATTAGGTTCAATCTTGACCCTCGTGGGAAATCCCGCCCCTCCCATACCGACTATACCGGATTCGCGGACAGCTTCGCATATCTGTCCCGCTGAATGTTTGTTTATATCAAAATCATCCTGCATGGTAAAATACGACCGATTTGTCGAACCATGAGCCAGGGCCTCTATAACTATTGCCATGCTTCGACCAAGAACCGGATGAGACCGCAAGGCGACTTCCTTTACTTTGCCCGTGATGGGGGAATGAACAGGTGCTGAAACAAAGGCATCACAATCGCCGATTTTTTGACCTGCCTCAACCGAATTTCCTTTTCTGACTAAAGGCTGGCAAACGGCACCGATATGCTGACAAAGCATCACCGCTACTTCTGTTACGGCAGGACCCTGCTGTATTTCTTTTGCGCTGCTAAGGTCCTTCTTTTCCGCAGGATGTGCTCCGCCGGGAAAAGATATTCTGCTTTTTGTACTAACTTTCATACAAAAAAATCCGGGACTATCCAACTTGACCAAGTCGTTT
>CAZWME010000147.1:0-8738 GCA_964634515.1 uncultured Pirellulales bacterium
TGATTTCGAAGCCAAATAACCTGGTCGCTGAAGCTTTGTGCTATCAAATCAATATCCTGCGGACTTGCAATACCACCGAATCTCTCATCCACCGGTTTTCCAAGATATTGCTCATGCTCCCAATGACAGCTCCAGCCGACCATCATCAGGATTCCGTATCTGTCGCATAAATCGTACAGTATATGGTCCTTACCCCATATTCCTTCAAGGCGAATACAGTTTAGGTTCATATGTTTGACATACTGTATTTGGGCTTCGAGCTTTTCAGGTGTGTCGGCCAGGAGCATGTCATCGCTCCAGCCGGCCGACTTAACGAGAACTTTCCTGCCGTTAATCTTATAGCCTCGATGCCCCTGCTGGTTAAAGTAATCTTCAACCCGTCGGATTCCAAAAGTAGTTTGACATTCATCACAAATCTCACCATCCAGGACAAATTCAAGGCGCAGATTATACAGGTTCGGCTCGCCAATTTCATGAGGCCACCATAAACGCGGCTGATTTACGACCAAATCTTTATAGTGCTCGGGGGTAAACGTAATTGTTTTTTGTTCACCTGCTTTAAGAGTAACATTTTTTTCAAAATTTATCGATTCTATCGAACCGACCAGCACTCCTGTAACAGACTGGTTGGAATGGTTGGTTAATTCCGCGCTGACAGTAAGCTCCGCCTTATCGAGCTTATCCGTATCCAAATCTGTCCTTATGAATGGGTTATCGATGGAAACATTTTTACAATGGTGCAGCATGACCGGACGGAATATTCCCATGTTGCGGTCGGGAGCGGGCGGATTCCAGTCAACAAAACCTGTGGAGAAATCACCCGGTCCGGGAGGAACCACCTCTACAGCAAGAACGTTGTCGCCTTTTCCAACGAATTCTGAAACATTAAACCTGAAACGCCGAAACGTCCCGTAAACCTGTTTTGTATCGGCAACCTGCTGGCCGTTAAGCCAGATATTCGCGGCATAGTTTATTCCGTCGAACTCCAGAAGGGTTACAGCCCGGGCACAATCACCCTCCAAAACAAACTCATTGCGGTACCACCAAGGCTTTTCAAAACGTTCTTTTGGAACGTCGTTCAGATTAATTCCGAAATAAAGGTCTTTGTATTGCCCCTGGTCAACGAGGCTCGCAAGGACGGTTGAGGGCGTCTGGGCGTCGTACCAGGTATCGGTTTCAAAACCGGTCGTGGAAATATTATCTCCTCCGGCCGGCAACTGATCGCCGGACTGTATCTTCCAGGATGTTAAAAAGGTTCGAAACAAATCAGCCTAACCTGTTCTCATACCCAATTCCAAAAAACATTTCATTTCCGTCGAGACATTATATAGAATACCTCACAGGTTTCAATGATGAGATGAGTTTTTGAAAGGTATTGCTTATGAGTAAGCTGGCAATAAACGGAGCAAAACCGTTAAGGGATGTCGAATCGAATCCCTGGCCGAAGTGGCCGGTCTGGGGTGATGAAGAGAAAAAACAGCTAATTGAAGTTCTCGAAAGCGGGCTCTGGTCATACAACGGCCCGAAAGAACAGCAATTCAATAAGGCCTTCGCAGAGTTTATCGGCTCTGAATATGCTATCAGCGCCGCCAACGGAACCGTTACATTGCAATTAGCATTAGAGGCATGCGGCATCGGCTGGGGTGATGAAGTAATCGTTCCGGGGCTGACCTGGCAGGCAACTGCAGCCTCTATACTGGATATCAATGCCCTGCCGATTCTTGTTGATGTTACTGAAGATACATGGTGTATCGATCAGGCACGGGTCGAAGAGGCCATCACGCCGAAAACGAAGGCCATTATCCCCGTGCATCTTTACGGCAGCTTTGCCGATATGGACGCGATTATGGCAATCGCAAAAAAACATGGTCTAAGAGTGATTGAAGATTGCGCTCATAAACAGGGTGGACAATGGAAAGCCAAAAAGGCGGGCAGCTTTGGGGACGCAGGCAGTTTCAGTTTTCAGCTTTCCAAGCTCATGACGGCCGGTGAAGGCGGTGCGATTACTACCAGTGACCCGGAAATCTACGAAAAGCTCGATGCGCTTCGTAATTGCGGGCGAAGACCCGAAAAGAAACAGGATGACCAGAGAACCGACGGCTTTTACGGCGATGAAGGAAATTTCATACAGTCGGGTAACTACCGTATTACAGAGTTCCAGGCCGCGGTGTTAATCGAGGCATTGAAACGGCTGCCGGAACAAAACAAGCTTCGGGATGAAAACGCAATATATCTCAATTCGATGCTTGCAGAGCTGACGGGCATAAAACCGATGCGGCGCGATGAGCGGGAGACGGCCGAGGCATATTATAACTTCACGTTCAGGTATCAAAAAGACGAGTTTAAGGACTTGCCGGTAGAGATGTTTCGTGAGGCCCTTACAAAGGAGTTGGGCTTTACCGTTGAGGCATGTTATAAGCCGCTGAATCAATGTTCCCTGTATGCCCCACTAACAAAACCCTGGCGGCATCACATTACAGAAGAGTATTGGGAGCAGATTAATCCTGCCCGGTTCGATCTACCGGTTTGCCAAAGAGTGTACGAAGAAGAATCCGCATGTTTCCATTTCAATGTCCTGATGGGCTCCAAAAAAGATATGGATATGATTGTCGAGGCGATTAAAAAGATATACGAAAACCGTGATGAGCTGAAGAGCACCTAACAAAATGACTCTGCATTCAAACGGCTTATTTCGTTAGGCACTCTAAATAAGTAAAAGGAAAATACGTGGATACAATAGGAGTCGCGTTAATCGGATCAGGCTATATCGCTCATTACCATGCCCGCGGTCTTGCGGAAGTGGCCAATGTTAAGGTGCCGGTATTGTGCAGTCTGGACGGCAGGGCGGCCGAGGAATTCGCAGACAAATACAGCATCGAGGAGGTTACCGACCAAATCAACGGTCTGCTTGGCCGGGAGGATATTCAGGCAGCAATTATCGCTACACCGAATAAGTTCCACGCTCCGTATGCCTTGGAATTTATGAAAAACGGTATAGATGTCTTTGTTGAAAAGCCGATGGCCGTTTCCACGTCGCAGGGTAAGGAAATGATTGAATGCGCACGCAAAACCGAACGCATTCTTATGGCCGGTCACATGTGGCGGTTCGACACCGAGGTAAATTATGTGCGCGACCTTGTTCAATCGGGAAAGCTGGGCGAAATCCTCAAGACAAAAGGATATGGCATTCACGTCAACTGGGGACCTGCCGGCTGGTTTATCGATAAAGACCTTGCCGGCGGAGGTGCTCTTGCAGATATGGGAGTTCACGCTATCGATACCGTGCGATACATATTAGGTGACCCTGAGCCCAAAGAAGTATATGCAAAAATCAGCACATCGTTCGGTGATTATGATGTGGATGACACGGGCATTGTGATGATTACCTGGGATACGGGGGCGGTTTCTATAATCGAAAGCGGCTGGTGGCATCCGCATGCCGACGGCCCCGAAGCCGGCACTCAGCTTTTCGGTACGCTCGGGTATGCGAGCCTGTTCCCGACCTTCTGGGAAAAGAAAAAAGGCCAGAAAATCGAAAAGATTGCCCCTGATATGCCCGAACGCAAGGAACATTGCGACCAAGTAATATACAGCCGCCAGATGAAACATTTTATCGATTGCCTCCGGAACCGCACCGAACCTCTTTCGGGTATGACTCAAGGCCAGACGGTTCTCAGGATTGTGGATGCAGCTTATGAATCGGCGCGCATAGGGAAAGTCGTAAAGTTATAATCTGTAAAATCGTATGTTGTTACGAATCTCAGGATTTGGTTTTTGATTTGACAATCATGATTATCCCGATGACGGCAAAAATCAACCCGGCCGCCAGGTTCGTCATTTTGCCGACAAACGTTTCGGTCAGGAATATCGATACCAGTACGACGGCACTAAAGAACAAAATAAAAAATCCCAGGGCCCTGTTAATCTGTCCCATTCTGTTTTCAGTCCGGCCTTTGCCGGACATTTCGTTTTGCTCATCCATCGTAAGAACCTGTCAAAAAATTAAGTATGTCAGGAAGATCATCGCCAGCACTCCGGTGGCCCAGAGCTTTAGATTATGCCACCACCTGGGATTTTCCAGGCCCTCGTAGATATAATCTTTCGGAAGCAGCCAGACCAAAATGCCTATCAAGACGAATAATACAAGGAAGATATTTTTAGCGGCATCATCACTGAGCCACTTCAACCACTCAAAATTCAAAATTGTTTTCATCTTACGTTACTCCCTCGGCCTGCGGCTGCTTCAACCGATATACCAGGCCATATAACCGGCTTACAGGATGGCTTTGGGTGAAAAGACTGACAACTACTGTGATAATAAAGCCCGCAACGAACGACCACCAGGACACATATAAAAACGGATCCTCAATTGTGAACAAAGAATCTTTAAATAAATACATCAGTCCCGATGACATCATCCCGCCAACCAGACCGGCAAGACCTCCCCATTGGGTTATCCGGCGCCAGAAAATACCCAACAGCAGAATCGAGAAAATCGGCCCCTGAAAGAACGACAAAAACGTTTGTACCGCAACATATATCCCAGGAAACAGGTCGCTTACCGGAGATGTAATCACTCCGATAGTTAAAAGCACGACCGTCGCGACTCGTCCGACCATCAGATAATGCTTATCAGATGCGCCTTTGTGGATGAACTTTTCATAGATGTCCTTTGTCCACAGTGTCGCCGTTGAATTCAGTACTGAATCTATACTGGACATTAATCCCGCCAGAAATGCCGCAAACATCAGCCCGCCAAGTCCCGGCGGAAGCAGGGTGCTTATCAACGTAGGCAATGCCTGGTCGCCGTCTTCCAGTTGTGGATGAAGAACTATCGCGATCAATCCGGGAAACAAAACCAGAATCGGGATAAGCATCTTCAAAAACGCGGCGAAAATCATACTGGCCTTGGCGTGCCATTCGTTCTTTGCAGAAAAACAACGTTGAACAATCGCCTGATTACCGATCATATAGGCATTGGCCATCACGAATGTAAGCCCGAACAGAATACCCGTCCATGGAAACGGCGTCTTGGTATCGACCGGCAGTATCAAATTAAAATGGTCCTGATACGCAGGCCCCATAGCCGATATTTTTTCGACCAGGCCGCTCCATCCGCCCACCTTAAAGAAACCTAAAAACACAACCGCCCCGCCGCCTACGAACATTATAATCATCTGTACAACGTCTGTCATAACCACCGCCGTCAGGCCGCCGCAGAATGTATAAAGACCAACCACCGTTGCCGTGGCAATTATGGAAACCCAATGCGGCCAACCCATTAGCGAGTTGAGCAACACCGCACTCGCCCAGAAAATAATACCCAGATCGAACGCAAAAAACACAATCCATGTCAGCGATGCAATCGTCCGAACAGCGTCGTTGTAACGCCTGCCGAGATATTCGGGGATGGTATAAAGCCTGCTCTTCCAGAAACAGGGGATAAAGATAAACGCCGCAAGAAGCATCGCAGGAACCGAGCCGATCCAGTCGAAATTACCGACAGAAATCCCGTACCGATACGACTGGCCGGCAATGCCCACAAAATCTATTGCCCCGATGTCCGAAACCACAATCGACATGCCTATGGCCCAGAACGGAAGCATCCTGCCGCCGAGGAAAAAATCCGTAGATGAATGGACAAATTTCCTGAAATACAATCCCAGCAGCAGCATCCCTACCAGATATGCGATAACCACGAAGTAATCAATTCCGGATAGCATAAACTCTTTGCCCCTAATCACTGCCTGCTTTAATTTAGTCGCCGATACAATAATTGATATAACTTAGAATGACAATATTTTTTTGATTGGCATATTCAGTCGTTCTTTGTTCGGGATACAATGAAAATGTTCCGGCATTTGTTTGATTGGCGAGTTTTTTGGTCTTGATGAGCTATGAATTTTCGGCTATAATTCAAAGGCGATTGTAGTAAAGAAATGTTTATATACCAACTGATTAAGGTCGATATATAATTTTTGCGGCAATCGGTTACGCCAACGTAGCTCAATGGTAGAGCTCTGGTTTTGTAAACCAGGGGTTGACGGTTCGAATCCGTCCGTTGGCTTTTTTAATTTCCAGACATTAAGGCAAGAAAAAAAAGGCCGGTTTATAAAAAACCGGCCTTTTTTCATCCATGTAAAATTCCGGCAATCCTAAAAACTATACTTTAGACCCAGCGTAAACCAGGTTTCATCCTGATCATCGTTGATGGTATCATCCATCGTTACCTGGTGATAAACTCCCGGGGTAAGAGTATAACTATCGTCCAGCTCAAAATCTGTTGAGACACCGAAGACCGCATTTGTCCAGTCATGGTCCACACCTACACCCCTGGGGTCAACGCCATCGTTGAAAACGACTTCCGCGTGCAGCTTTAAGACCTGCTCGGGCATATCCGGCATCAAATCCTCTATCGGCATGCCATAATCGAGCATAAAGATATGGGCAAAGCCCGAAGCAGTCCCGGGAGGGCCTCCGCTGCCGACAAACGTACCGCTTTCGGCAGGCCACAGTTTGACAAGAACATAGCTCGGGACTAAACCTTCCATCGGTAAAATCTTCGGGAAGGAGAGAACAGCGGCCATCTCCTGCAAATCGATGTCCCCTGACGCACCAGCAACCATACCATCCAGAGGCGCATCCGGGAAGTAAAAATACCTCCACCAAACCATATACTGCATTGCATAAGATTCGTCCATAAAAGCGGCGTTCTTATAGAACAATGTAGTGTCCCATCGTTCGGTGGTTTCGAATCCGCTTGCATTAGCCCTGTGACCCTCTACGCTGACACCAAATCCGGTGCCGTACAAATCCAGCATAACAGTTGGTTGAATTGCGCTCTTGTCCCCGTAAACATCGATGCCGCGCCACATATACTTACTCTGATAAGTAACATCGATCGATCCATGCAATTCGTCCTGTGCCTGCACCAGAGCAGTTGTCATCAATAAAACAATGGCTGCAAATAATACTTTCTTCTTCATAACTATCTCCTTGAAAAAACTCAGTATTACTTTTCAAAATTCTGCAATAACCTTATATACATAAACCCCATAACAGAACTACCATTTTCCGCTTTTCCTCTTTTCAGCCTTAGGCAGATTTTCAAGATCTTTGGTGTACTTCTGCAATTCTTCGGCCGGAAGTTCGTAATCGATAAGTTTCCCGGAAAGGAAAGCATCGTAACCCATAAGGTCCATCAGGCCATGGCCGCTGTAGTTAAACAGAATTACTTTTTCTTTGCCTTCTTCCTTTGCTTTCTTAGCTTCATCAATCACCGCAGCAAGTGCCTGGCTTGTTTCCGGCGCAGGGATAGCTCCCTCCGTTTTAACCCATGTCATAGCCGCCTGATAAGAGTCCAGTTGATGATACGCCCTCGGCTCCAAAAGGCCTTCCACAATCGCCTGACAAACCAGCGGCGCCATACCGTGATACCGAAGCCCTCCTGCGTGAATTGGAGGCGGTATAAAAGCGTGCCCAAGGGTGTACATCGCCAAAAGCGGTGTGGTGCAGGCCGTGTCTCCAAAATCGTAAGCAAAAGGTGCACGGGTCATAGTCGGACAAGCAGTCGGTTCAACCGGAATTATTGTAATATCCGCGCCGTTTATTTTATCAGCAACAAACGGGAAAGAAAGTCCCGCGAAATTACTGCCGCCTCCCGCACAACCAATAACTATATCAGGCTTTTTCTCCCCGGCCATCTCCAACTGCTTCTTCGCTTCAAGACCGATTATTGTCTGATGCAGCAGGACATGGTTCAGCACACTGCCCAGAGAATAACGTGTCTGGCCGGACGGATCAGTTACAGCCTCTTCAATTGCCTCACTGATAGCTATGCCAAGGCTGCCCGGCGTATCGGGCATCTCTGCAAGCACTTTCCTTCCGGCATTGGTCTCATTGCTCGGACTGGCAACGCAGTTGGCGCCCCAGACCTGCATCATAATCTTCCGGAAGGGTTTCTGGTCGAAACTTATGCGTACCATATAGACCTTGCATTCGAGCCCGATTATCTTACAGGCAAAGGCAAGTGCGCTACCCCATTGGCCGGCACCGGTTTCGGTCGTTAGTTTCTTGATGCCGAATTGCTTGTTGTACCATGCCTGCGCAACAGCAGTGTTAGGCTTATGACTGCCCGGTGGACTGTAGCTCTCGTCTTTGTAATAAATATGCGCCGGGGTATCCAAATATTTCTCGAGATATACGGCCCTCTTCAAGGGCGCCGGACGCCATCGGTACAAAATATTTAGAATCTCTTCCGGGATGTCTATCCATCTCTCTGGGCTGACCTCCTGCTCTATGAGATTCATCGGAAATACCGGGGCCAGCATATCCGGTGAAACAGGATTTCCGTCAGGTCCGAGAGGTGGCAGCATCGGGGTGGGCAAATCCGCCGCCAGATTATACCATTGCCGCGGAATATCACTTTCCTTCAGTTGGATTTTCTGCTCCATTATTTTACCTCCAAAAAACAAGTCTATTGATACTGAAAACACAGAAAACAAAAATATATCCCGACCAAAGCCATACGTCAAATAAAATCAGAAAGATTTTTTTCCAAATCCGAGAGTAGCTTATCGACCAAAACGTCTTAAAACTCCAGCTTTTTCCGGCCGGTCAACTGGGGTTTCTGGAGTTTTTACGACATTGGGTTTGAATTGTCTTTGTTTTGGCCTTGATTGGGTTTAATTGGCTTAAATTGGCTTTGAATTGGCTTTGTTGTCTGAATTACCAAATGT
>CAZWME010000148.1:0-8713 GCA_964634515.1 uncultured Pirellulales bacterium
TGCTGTAGATGAGCATTGCCTTGCCGATACCGGACAGGTTCGTCCCGCAGACCATACGGAAGGCAATCTGTCTTACCCTCGACAGTGCGGGCATTAAAATGCCCATCAACAGAGCTATGATCGCAATTACGACCAGAAGCTCAACTAATGTAAAACCTTTGCGTTTCATTTTTTTTCTCCTTTAATTTTTCGGAGATTCGCGCAACCGACCGTTCTTAAGCACATTTCGATAATCTATTTAATAACAATAAGTACAACTAATAACCGGGTTCGTATGATGATAGTCCCTGTCAAAGAGTAACGTACAGCACCAAACACCATTTTTTGCGAATCTCCATTGTTCTGTTTTTTCGCTCAAAAACAGTCGGTTCAAAACAAATTTGTAAATTTGCCGGTAAGTCCCGCGCAGGTCGGTCGCTCCACGTTCAAGGCCGCTTTTAGCTCAGTCGTGTAAGTGAGTTTCTCTGGAAGGCAGATTTGTGAGGTATGAAATAAGAAGGCGAAAATAATGACTACCTAAAATTATAAATATTTCAAATCTACCCGTTGATCTTGTTTTCCATATCGGCGCAAAAATCGCGCGCAAATCTTTTCTCCTTTGAAAACCACCAGCCAAACTGCGAAAGAACCTTACTTAAAAGGCAGATTCAAGATATGAAAATAAGAAGGCGAATATGATAACGACTTAAATTATTATAAGAATTTCAAATCTGCCTGTCTCTATTAAATTATACGTCAAAACAACTTCTTTGTTTTTTAATTCCGACAAATTTATTCTGTTTTCTTGAAAATTTATTTTTAAGCCGGCTATATTCGTCCGGGCTCTCTTCTGCTGCTGCCTTTCATTTTTTTAGATGAATCGCCCAGCTCGCGGCGCATTTGCTCTGCAAGAGACAACAGCCGCTCGACCACGTCCGGATATTGTGCAGAGACATCGTTTTGCTCGCCTATATCTTTTTCAAGGTCAAATAACGACAGATCGATTTTGCCCTGTTCATATTTGACCGGCCGGCCGCCTGTGCCGCCTTCACGTCCGGCCAGTGTACGGTAAGCGTGCGGCAGGTGCAGTTTCCATTTTCCGCTGCGGACCGCTTCGAGCGCATAGCCGCGATAATAGAAGAACGCTTCGTGCGGACTCTTCGCTCCGGGCCTGCCCGAAATCAATGGCCAGATGTCCCTGCCGTCGATGGTATGAGCAGGCAATGCTGCTCCGGTTAGTTTCGCAACTGTGGGCAGGATGTCTATCATCGCAGCCGGCTCTTTACAGACAGTGCCTGCGGGTATCCGGCCCGGCCAGCGCATAACGGTTGACTCACGCTGTCCGCCATCAAACGTCGTGCCCTTGCCTTCGCGCAGAGGTTTGGCCAAACCGGCATGGTCGCCGTAGCTCAACCACGGCCCGTTATCCGAGCTGAATATCACCAAAGTATTTTTATCGATGCCTAACCTTTTAAGTGTCGAGAGTATCTGTCCGACCGACCAGTCGATTTCCATCATGACGTCACCATAAAGGCCCTGTTCGGATTTGCCCTTGAATTTGTCAGAGACAAACAAGGGTACGTGCGCCATCGAATGAGGCAGATACAGGAAGAACGGCCGGCCCTTGTTCTTCTCAATGAACCGAACAGACCGCTCGGTGTACCACGTAGTAAGCTGCGTCTGGTCGGGATTATACTCGATCACTCTTTCGCCTTCTATTAGCGGCAGGTCGGGGTATCTATCGCTGGTCGGATGTTTCGGCCACATATCGTTCGAGTAAGGCAGGCCGAAATAATCATCGAAACCATGTCGCATTGGCAGGAATTTGGGTAGATGACCCAGGTGCCATTTACCGTAGCAGGAGGTAGCATAGCCGAGGGGCTTTAGGACTTCCGCGATGGTCTTTTCCTCGGAGCTTATTCCTACTTTCGCACTCGGGCCGATTACATTGGGCAGGCCCACCCTCTGCGGATAACAGCCGGTCATCAAAGCGGCCCGTGAAGGAGTACACGACGGCGCGGCAGCGTAGAAGTCCGTGAACTTAACACCTTCAGCCGCCATTCGGTCGATATTTGGTGTCTTATATCCTTTGGCCCCGAAAACACCGACGTCCGCGTAACCGACGTCATCACAGAATATAATAATTACGTTCGGCTTGTCTATGCTCGAAGCCTGCGTAAAAGAACTTTCACAGCCATGCAGTGCTAGCGCCGCCGCTGTCATACCTGCTGTCTTTAAGAAATCTCGTCTGTTCAGATTATTGTTCATTGAAAAAACCTCCTTTTTCTTATTTTGCCTTACCAATCCAGTCGTCACATTGGTTGCGCAGCCGGACAAGGACATCGGAATATTTGTGATTGTCTATAAGGTTAAACGCTTCTATCGGGTCGTTTTTGATATCGAATAGTTCCTCGATGACGGGACGCTGTTCGAAATAACGAATATATTTCCACCTGTCGGTCCGAACGGCCTTACATCGGACGCTTCGTTCGAGCACCTTCTGCCGCCAGCTTCCGGCGTTGGACAGGGCCGGCATAAAGTGCGAGGTAAAATTATTTTCATGGAATGTCGAACTGCGCCACTTTTGTTGTTCTCCCCCGAGAAGTCCCAGCAAACTCTTTCCCTGCATAGCATCCGGTATGTTCACACCCGCCATATCCAGCATAGTCGGCGCAAAGTCGATATTCACAACCAATTCCCGCCGGCGTTTTGCTCGTTTGGATACATCGAGACGCGGGTCGAAAATAATCAGAGGCGTGCGTATAGATTCCTCATACAACAGGCACTTACCGCCCAGTCCCTTTGAGCCGCAAAAATAGCCGTTGTCCGAGGTATAGATAATAATCGTATTATCATTCAACTTTAAACGCCTTAACTGGCCGCGTATCTTTCCAAGCACAACATCAATTCCGCTGATGCACTGATAATGCCTATCCATAAATTCCTGATACTTTTCAGGGCCGGCTTCTTTGTTATATATCCTGCGGCCGCGCCAGTGCTCCTGAACCACCTTCGGAAGTCTTTCGAAATATTCATCTCCGTCGTTTATCTGGCGCGGAATTTTCACATCTTTATACATATCTCCATAGGCCGGGGCGGGCTGAGTAGGGCCGTGCGGAGCCTTAAAACTTATCGAAAGGCAAAACGGCCGGTCCGCCGTACAGCTTTCGATAAATTCAACCGCCTGATCGCCCATAATCCGTGTTAGATGCTTTCCCTCTTTGCCCTGCGGGAAATAAGTACCCTGTCCGGGAAAACCGTACCAGGCGTCAAATTTATCAACCGGCATATACTGCTGCTTCGCCCATAACTGCTCTTTAGAATCCCTGCTTCCGTCGGGATTAAGCGGGCAGTTTTGGATTTTGTCTTTGCTGACTGCAAAGCCGAACTTACCGATAAAACCCGTTCGATACCCTGCCTTCTGCAAAAGGCACGGATAGCTCTTATCGAATTCGGCGTAAGATATCGTTTTGTTGGAAGGCCGCTCGAAATTACACTTGTGCCGGCTCTCGAACTGGCCTAACATTACGCTTGACCGGCTTGCCATACATATCGATGTGGTCAGAAAAGCGTTCTCGAAAAGAACTCCTTCTGCCGCGATGCGGTCCATGTTCGGCGTCTTGATTACGGGATGTCCCATGCAGCCCATTGTGTCCCACCGCTGGTCATCGGCCATAAGGAAGATGATATTAGGGCGCTTTTGAGCCTGCATATTTCCGCCAGGTCTTTGCATACCCCTTGCACAGCCCGACATTGTAAACGCCGTCGCACCACATATTGTCTTGAGGAAGTCACGTCGAGTAAAGTTTGTTGTCTCAATGCTCATTATTTGCTGCTTCTTTTATGAAGGCTTTTTTACGGGCCAGGGTTGAACGGCACATCTGGCGGCCCACTTTTCATACATCGTCTTTAACTGTTCAACTGTTCGCGTATATTTTTGTGACAGGTCATTCAGCTCAGTACGGTCGGCCTCGAGGTCATACAGCTCCCATTTGCCGGGGTGTCTGGAAACCAGCTTCCACTTGCCTTTGCGGATGGCCCTGTTACCCTCGTGCTCCCAATATATCGCTTCGCGCTCGATGGGCTTATTGTCAAAGGCCGGAACCAAACTCCTGCCTTCCATGGGTATTATTCTGTTGCCCTTGTATTCGGAAGGATATCTTGCGCCGGAAACATCGACGCACGTGGCCATAATATCGATAAGATGTCCGGGCTGATGGCGCAGCTTGCCGTGCGCCTTTATTTTCGACGGCCAGTGGGCTATCAGGGGCGTGGATATACCACCCTCATGTACCCAGTGCTTATACAGACGGAAGGGCGTATTGCTGGCATTAGCCCAGGCCTTGCCGTAGGCAATGTAGGAATCAGCCGGGCCCGGTATCACACCATAACCGGTTCGCACGGGGCGTCCCTCACGCGTAACCTTCGGCTGCATATCGTACTGCAGCTCGTTTTTGTCCATAGGTTTCAATGGGATTCTTTTCGACGGATCCGGTTTCACCTCGTTGCGGCTTCCGTATTCTTCGGCGCAGCCACCGTTGTCGGCCAAAAAGAAAATCAGTGTGTTCTCGAAGTCACCCTTTCTCTTTAATTCCGAGACAATACGCCCAACGCCCTGGTCAAGACAATCGACCATCGCAGCATACACTTCCATACGGCGCTGGAACCACTCTTTATTCTCAACCTCCTCCCATGGCTGGACATTCTTGTCACGCGCGGTAATCTTCCACTGTTTCTTAACTATTCCCATTTTCATCATGCGCTTGTGCCTTTCAGCACGCAACGCATCCCAGCCCTTCGCATAGCGGCCTTTGTATCTGGCGATGTCCTGAGGCAGCGCATGCATCGGCCAGTGCGGGGCGGTAAAAGGAACATACATGAAGAACGGATTATCCGAATTATGCTCACTAATGAATTTGACCGCGTTATCAGCGATGGCATTTGTGTAATAAAAATCGTCACTGTCAGGAGGTATCTGTGTATTATCACGGGTCAGTGAGCATGGATCGTAGAAACTGCCGGCACCGTGAATGGTTCCGAAGAAGCGGTCGAATCCGCGCTGGCGAGGCCAGTTATGTTTAGGACCTTCCGGCCCGCGGAACCTGGTGACATGCCACTTGCCGGACATATACGTATTGTATCCGGCCTGCTTGAGCACCTCGGCAATAGTAACACAGCGGTTGCTAAGGTCGCCGCGATAACTATCATAACCTTTGTCATTCATCATATGCCCGACGCCCGCCTGGTGCTGGTACAGCCCTGTCATCAACGCGGCCCTGGTAGGACAGCAGCGAGCGGTATTGTAGAACTGCGTGAAACGCACACCACCTGCGGCAAGTCTGTTCAAATTAGGCGTATTGATTTCGCCGCCGTAACAGCCAATATCCGAATACCCCATATCATCGGCCATAATCAGAACAATGTTCGGACGCCTGCGTGCAGCCGCAGCTAATCCGGAAGCACCCCCGCACGCTGGTATCACAAGCGAGGCCGCTCCAAGGCCCATTACCTTCAAAAAGTCGCGGCGTTTGTATTGTTTATTCATCTTTGGTTCCTCGTCAAAATATAGTTTTATTTTATAGAATTCAAAACGGCCTGAAGCCGTTTTCTTGCTGACGCAGCTTCCGGACCGGATGGATTCGGATTCTTTTCGAGCGTATCGACAGGCACATCAAAAAGATCGCCATTATCATAGAGCTTCCATCGCTTGTCACGAACGAAACGCACGGCCTCTTTCCTGCCGAGCCATTTCGGGTCGTAGTGACAGAAAATCCATTTCCTCGGTTTGCCTTTTTTGCCCCGAAGCTGAGGCAGGATGCTTTGACCATCGACTATCATATCATCAGGAGGTGAAGCGCCGGTCATCTCAGCAAAGGTCGGAACAAAATCACTGAAATCCACAAGGTCGCCGCACACTTTCCCTGCCGGTACTACGCCCGGCCAGCTTGCTATGAGGGGAACACGAGTGCCGGCGTCGGTAGTATTGCCTTTATCACCCTGAATGACCTGTCCGTTTGACATTTTCGATTTAATTTTCTTGTTTGTACCATTGTCACCAGTGAATATCACGAGAGTATTTTTGCCCAGGCCAAGCTCGTCCACCCTTGCAATAATACGGCCGACGATTTTGTCCATATAGGTAACCATATCAGCGAAGTATTTATTGTCGTTCTTATGTTTCTTATTTTTCCAGTCTTCGCTGTCCGGGGTTGGAACAAAAGGATTGTGAACAATTGCCATTGGAAAGTACAGGAAGAAGGGCTTCGTTTTATGGCGCTCGATAAAATCAATCGCATAGTCGGTAAAAACATCGGGGCCGTATCTGCCTTCGAGGTCTTCAAGATTTCTACCGTTTTGCACGACAACAGGGTCTCTGTAGCGTGAGCCTCTTTCCTTTACCTGCCAGAGACAATGTTCGTTGAACCCCGCCTGCCCCGGCAGGCTGCCTGCGCCGCGAACCGCGGCGCTTTGATTAACGCTGCCGTATAACTGCCACTTACCCACTACACAGGTGGAGTAACCACACCCTTGCAGCAAATGCCCGAATGTCTTCTGCTTCGGATCGAGGACGCCAAAATTTGTGTAGTTGCGGAAGTTATACTGGCCGGTCATAATTTTGACTCGTGACGGCGTACAGAGCGGCTGCGAATAGCAGTGTTCGAACCGCATACCTGTTTCGGCCATACCATCGAGAACAGGCGTCTTATACGATGCGCTGCCGTAACAGCCGAAACACTCATAGCCGATGTCGTCGGCCATAATCAAAATTATATTGGGTTTTGCGCTTTTGCCGGAAGAAAAACCAGAAACGCTGCTGCACCCCTGCATCGCCAGTGCCGCTGCCCCAAAGCTCAATGTCTTAAGAAAATCCCGTCGGTTCATAAATGCTTCTCTCCTTTGAGTTACTTCTTTTCTATACGCTTCGCGAGCTGGTCTTCACCGAGCTTTAACCCTGCAAGATGAAGGGCGACCTCCTTGCGGATTTCAATTATCATCTCCGGATTGTCTTTGGATATATCATATTTTTCAGAAGGATCATGTTCAAGATTATAAAGCAGCGGGGGATCATGATACTCTTCTTTGCCCTTACCGTAAGCCGGCTTTGTTATAAAATGCACCTTATAAGGGCCTTTGCGCGCCGCGTACAACTTTGCGCCACGATAATAGAACATATTCTTCCGGGGACTGGGTCCTGTCCCGAACAGAGCAGGCGACAGGTCCAGCCCGTCAACAACTCGGTCGGTCGGGACCTTTGCCCCGGCCAATGTCAGGATCGTCGTATATATATCCATCGTCGAACCCATATCGTTCACAACGGCGGGTTTAATCTTGCCCGGCCACCACATAATGCAGGGCTCACGCATGCCGCCTTCGAACGTACAGCCTTTTCCTTCTCTAAGCAGTCCCGCCGAACCGCCGTGCTCGTTGAAGATAAGCCACGGGCCGTTGTCGGATGTAAAGACTACAAACGTATTTTCCGCCAGGCCCTCACGGCGAAGCGTGCTTAATATCTGCCCGACACCATAGTCAATCTCTTCAGTTACATCGCCATAAAGACCTCGCAGGCTTTTATCCCTGAACTTTTGCGAGACGAATAACGGAACGTGAGGTAGATTGTGCGCAAGATAAAGAAAAAAAGGTTTGTTTTTGCTTTCCCGTACAAACTTTATCGCCTCTTCGGTATAGCGTTTGATAATTGTGTTCTGGTCGGCGGGGCGCTCGACAATCTCCTCATCACGCATCAATGGCACATTCCAATATTCGACCTTCGGTTCAAGGAACGCTTGTCTGCCCTCTCCTGCGACGCGGTCCATATCGTTGCTGTACGGGATGCCGAAGTAGGAATCGAAACCTTTATTTGTCGGCAGGTACTGTGGCAGATGCCCGAGGTGCCATTTTCCTATGCAGGCGGTCGCATAGCCTTCGCCCTTCAGGGCCTCGGCGATAGTAACTTCGCTTTTCGGCAGACCGCCGGCCGAATCGGGGAACAAGACGCGCCGCTTGTCGCTGCACATTCCGCTGCGAATCGGCAGTCTTCCTGTCAGCAGCGCCGCCCGGCTTGGCGTACAGACCGAGGCACCGACATAGAAGTTTGTCCATTTCTGCCCCTCGCCTGCCATCTTGTCCAGATTGGGCGTGCGAATCGTTGGGTGGCCATAGCATGTTAAATCACCATAGCCCATATCATCGCAAAATATGACAATGAAGTTTGGGTGTTTCTCGTTAGCCACGTCGGCATTAAAACTGGCGCAGCCGGGCAAAGCTAATGAAGCGGCCCCTGCACTTAGAAATTTGATGAACTGTCGTCGATTAATTTGAGGTTTCATCGGAGAACTCCTTAATCGGTTTTATCTGTACACTACCCGTCACTTCACATTATAATAGCCGACAAGGAACAATCTTGCAAGGGTACATACAATCGTTATTTGCAGGGTGCTTTATCATGGTTCAGGCCAAAGTTGTCCCGCTGAAAACAACCCAGCTCATTAACGAAACTGACGTTGGTCCAAAAGCCGCCAGTCTTTTTCGTCTGAGCCGGGCCGGTCTTGCAGTTCCTCCATGCTTCTGCGTTACAGCGGCGGTTTTCCGGGAGCATATACAGCGGAACAACCTTACCGAGCATACAAAATCGGCCGCTGATGAGCTTGTAAAATCAAATCCGGAAGCAAAAACCGGGCCTGGTTCAAAACAGGGTAACACTTTTCTTAATCCGGCGGACCGCTGTATTGCCCGT
>CAZWME010000149.1:0-8695 GCA_964634515.1 uncultured Pirellulales bacterium
CCTAAAAACCATCTGCGTTTTTCCACTTCCATGTTCTTCAAATTAAAGAAGTCATCGCATATTATCCTCAAAACGACATTTTCATAACGCAGACCGATTCGTTCAAGAGCAGGTTTGATTTCTGCAAGATATTGTAATGTACTCCTGCTTCCGATCCAGACAAGACGGATTCTGCCATCATCCTTCGCCTTAGTCTCAACCATATATGCTTTAGTATCCAGGCCTGTCGGCAAAATCTTAACCTCAGCATTGAATCTTCGAGCATTTTCAGCCAAATAAGAGTTGCCTGCAATAACAACATCAGCCAGCTTGGCGCTTCTTCGAAAGCTGTTTAGGTGTGACGTACTGTTACGGCCGGGACTATTAGAGCTATACATGATAGCATCGTCATAATCATAAATGATTTTCTTGCTGTTACGACGCAGCCACACAGCATCACGAAAATTCAAACCTTTTTTTTGAAGGAAAATACAATCAAATTCTTCTGCCTGCTTGAAAAGCTTTTTTCGTGCGAAAAAACCGGCCGGCAATTTCGCGACATGATAATCTATGCCGTTTGCGCGCAAAATATCAAAGTGAATTTGTATTCGCTGTCTGAAGCTTGCACGTTCCGGATTATTCGTCAAAATAAAAAGTTTCATTACTTTTTCTTTCCAGTTTTAAGTAAATAACAAGTGATTTTACATAATCAAGGTTCAACGAGCAATAGAGTCTCGGCCATTTTACATGACGATTTAATCAAGCAAAAAATCGAAATTAATCGGCCGGCACAAACACTATCTCGATTCCATAGCAGGGAAATATATAGCATAGATGTTGTTCGTAAAACTCCATAAAAGACCTGCTGCAATTAATGATAAAACCAAATGCTTTTTTGATTTGCCGAGATAACCAGAAAGGAGACTTAAACACAAGCCGTTGCGATATTATATTTATCCTTATGTCCGTGTAAAAATTCGGAACTTTTCTTTTGAGTTGACGTTCTATATCTACAAAATAATAAAAGGTATATAAGCCGAAAAACCTTCTGTGCGTATAATCCGAGTAATAAAACGGATTCGAAAAATGAGGCACAAAAATATGTGCTTTGCCGCTTTTCTTGAGAACCCTGACTATCTCTCGTATTAAAGCTTCAAAATTTTGTATATGCTCAAGCACACTTCTACAATGAATCTCATCAACTGAACCGTCCGGCAAAAAAGGCAAGCCGTTCTCCATATCGGCAACTACGTCAACATTCGGCAGGTCCACTTTATCAACAGTAATTCTGCCTTGCTTTCTTTTCTGACCGCATCCCAATTCGATAATGATGGGAACCTTGCCGCTAAGTATCTTCTCAATATCAATTTTTATCAGAGGCTCTGTACGCATCTATTAGCCTGGTTAGGAATTATCATATAACAACGTTTGTTGTGTTCCTATAGTGTTTCTATTTCACTTTCTTTAAATAACCATTGCGATTAAAAGTCAATAAGAATTTTTCTCTGCTCTTGTCTATTATGAAATTCTCATTTGTCTTTAAAAAACTCTCTTACTGCTTCCATCGGGCCGGGCTTCCGATGCGGTTTTACTGGATGGCCGCCTATGATGGTATCCTCAACAATGATATAACTACCCAAAGTGATTAATCCACTGTAACTATTCAATTCCTTTAACACATGGTTTTTGCTATGGTCTGAATCGAGTATCACAAGCACCTTATCTGTGCTGGTTATTATCTCTCTGATCCGTCTTAAAGTCTGTTCGGCAGTTGATGAACCAGTGATATACATAATTCTTCCGTGATCAGGTCTGTTCGGCAGTTCATTGATATCTATAGTAATGACTCTACCATTATGCCTTAAGTCACAATGCTGAGCCAAAAACAGAGCACTGCCTCCTGTGCCGGTGCCGCATTCAATGATAATATCAGGCTTTGTCTCAAACATTATTTCTTGATAGGTCCACAAATCAGAGGGACATTTGCCTATCGGAACGCCAAACCAAAACGTGTTGTTCCAAATCCTCGGCCTCGAGTGATAATAAAGCTTAGTAAAACTATTAACTAATAATTTGCGGAACAAAATATCTTTAAGTTTCATAGGTCCAGAACCTCATTTCTTTTCGGGCTTGCCGATCATAAAAATAACTGTTGGGGCAAAAACGTGCCGATATCCAGTAAGCCAATTTAATACTCCAACTCGAGACAATATCTTGAGAAACTTAGCGGAAATACCACAAAGTATGCGACCATTTGCACAATGTTTGGTAAAGCTGAAAGATATCTTACCCAACTCACCATCAAGCTCACGAAAATCATTCCGCTCGGAAGTAGCAGCCAGACTTTGCTCCATGTTAAATTTAATCCCGGGAAAGAGCTTTTTTACACCTTCAGGAGTAAAACGCCAATAGTCGTTTGGATAAGCATGAATCTTCCAGGAGAAAGGCACAGATATGCATATCTGGCCCTCTGGTTCCAGCAAGAGAGTCAAGTTTTCCGCCATTTTAAACGGCTGTTCACAGTGTTCCAGGACACTCAAGCAAAAAATCGTTCCAAAACGTTGGCCGCAAAATCTTTTATCAATCTGTCCAATATCTTCCGTAAGATCAAAAACAACGTCAACTCCCAGACCATCTTCCATATCAATACCGATGTACTCATCTTTATCGGCAAAAAGAAATCGTAGGTCCTGTGTACTGCCATAATCTTTTGAACCGACTTCGAGGAATGGACCTTTGAACAGTTCTACATACTTGCGGACAAAAATAAGTTGATTTATGTCTCCCATCTCACAATATTTCCAATAATTACTCCGTTTTTTACAGCGGCAATTAAGCTATACGATTTCCAACCATGGTGGATCATAAGTTCCTGTCTCAATTAGGTCGAGTACACATTTTGCAATTCTTTCGCAATTAAACAGCTTATGAACACGATGCATACCTGCATCAGCTATCTGTTTCCGTTCTGATTCGTGATTGAGGTACCAATCGGCTAAATCGAAAAACTCATCAGCGGTTTCAAAGTATCTCAAGTGCACGCCATCTTTAAAAAGCAAATCCGTATCAGGAACTCTCTTTGCCAAAACAAAGCTACCACATGACAGATAATATGTCAGACGATCAGAATGATACAACCGAACTGAATTCACGGCATTTACACTGACTCCAATACGAGCACCGCTTATTGCGTAAAGGAAATTAATTCCACCGATTTGTGGTCTTCCGAAACAACCATACAGAGTGCAGTTCGACCGTTGTGCAAGCCTATCCACAAGTTCTTCTCTAAGAGTCTGGCCGGAACCGGTACGATGTTTTGCTGTGCCGGTCCACAGGATATCTGTTTTCCATTCGGGACCGACATCGTAGCGGTATTCAACATCGGGATCGCTCATATTCGGCATAAAAACACAGCGTTTGACGCCGGCTTTGCTGTAGTACTGAAGAAACTCTCCATCGTTCGTGGCAGTCAAAATATCTAAATTCTTGGCGATTTCTATCTTGCCTGGGTGCAGCTTCGGCCACGGATCGAAATCTGATCCTATGAAAACCGCATTAGGAGCAGCTTTGCGCAAGTGTGAAATTGTCTCTGCATCAAGAGCCCCTGCAAAACTTACATACACTATGTCAGGTTCATAATTCTTAACCTGACCGGCCAAAAGCTCATCGACACGGGATTTGAAAAAACGTTTAGCAAAGCTTTTGCTCTTAAATGGACTCACCTCAGAAAGAGCTCCGCAATAACTGAAAAGGCGGACATCATTGCCCAGACGAATGAAACCCTTTGCAAATTTAGGCATTGGATCCAGAAACATTTTTATGGGCTTATGTTTTATGTCGGCAACGATAAAAATACGCTTTGCTTTTTGCATGTTAATTTCTTGAAATATCTCCTGGAAACGTCCATTTCTCTACATACAAAATTATTATTCCCCTTTTTTCCATCTTGTTATAACCTTTTTCGAACAATTTCAAATATCTGCCGAACCCGAGCAGAAAAAGTATGTTGTTTGCGACCTCGCTCATAGCCGGCTCTTGCAATTCGCTCACGCTGCTCATCATGGTGGACATACCAGAAGAGCTTGTCTCGTAAATCCTGCAAATCGCCAAACTCAAAAGTTATGATCTCCTTGCCTATCTCGAACAGGTCTTCGAGTTCGGGACAATATTCATTTAGTACCATTGCGCCGGCCCCGACAGCTTGAAAGGGACGGGATTTAAGTTGATAGAAAAGGCCGTGCCTATCCAGCGGGTATTCAGGCAAGAAGCATTTTAGACCTTCCTCCCAATCACCTCGTACTCTATTGAGCCCAAAATGGATTTTACTGCGACCGATGAGGACTGCCTTTTCTTGCTCGTTTTTCGGATTTTGCCATTGGCAGCGCCAAAACGGAAGGCTTTGTAAAAAGTGGCGTCTCTTTTTTGACCTTATGAAACGTTCGAAAGGCCTCGGCAATAGCGGCAGACCCATCGGTCTGTTAATAGCCAACATTGCTTTCTTGCCATATCGGGCAAGCTCCTTCATATACGGCCAGTACATTTCAGTTACCTTCTTTGGTCCCAACTGACCAATGTAAGAAACGTCACAACACGGTTCCAGACCCGAATTGTAGTAAATACTGTCATCGAAGCCCGGCGGCATAAACACCGCCTTGGTCTTCCAGAATGGAACCATCTTATTGTCAATCCCAAACCACATATCAAAAGATTTCAATGCTTCAAGCAAATTGGGGCCATCAAGGTCAGCGTTTGAGACTATGGAATTGGGCTCTTCCTGATACCAATTTATGGCTGCTACAGGATGATACTCTTCAAGGAACCCTGCTATTTTAACAACCTGCCGACGATGCTGAATAAAACCGAACAGTAGTTCCGGCTTGAATCTGTCGATTTCTTGTCGGAATGAATCCAGCGTCGCGGTCCCGGTATTCAGGTAACATACATTCAAACCCATTGACTCCAAAGCATTCGGAATACCTGCAAATACATAAGGGAAAGGACGGTTGCCGTAGTCTGGATCGGCCATATAAACAATCTTAGGTTTTGAAGATAGCTTCACAGAACATTCTCGCCATAATGCTTTTTCCGACGGGCAAACACGTGACCTTCATACATATTATTGGGCATTTGTGTTATAGACTCTATCGGTACCATGTCTGCATTCACACAAAACAACTCATAGTTAAGGTCTGTCAGTATTTCGTACACACCATGTGCACGGGCCACACCATGTGTTTCACACACAATTATAGGGTGATATTTCTTGAGAGTATCTATTGAACCTGCAAGCACATCCACCTCTGCACCCTCGACGTCGATCTTCAGGAAAGATGGTGAGCGGTTACCGGCTGCGACAAACTCATCTATCGTTGTTGCTGCACAAGTGATTGTCTCACGAAGAGGATTTTTTTTCTTTGTCTCAGCGGACAAAATTGCCTGGTCGATATCTATATTTCGAATTAAGGACAATGTTCCACTTTCCCGCGATACAACTTTATTGACAACGACAACATTGTGTAGATTATTGATCTGGGCATTACGGGTTAGAACTTCACAAACTTCCGGGATAGGCTTGAATGCATAAACCAAACCGCCATTATTAACGCTATGCGCCATAATAAGGGTATGATAACCGATGTTAGCGCCGATATCATAACAAACCGAATCCTCCGGAACAGTCTTTTGCAGAAAACAGCAGAAATTCTCTTCGTATGAGCCACTCCAAAAATCTTTGGAGTAAAAGACCCGTTTCCCCGCAATAAACCATAATCCCTTAATCGGACCGGCAGTGATTCTACGTTTGACATAGCCAAGACCGAATGCCCTGATATATCTTGATTTAACTATTCGATAACCTTTTCGAAGCAGCATTTTCTTAATCTATTTCCCCGCAAATTGCTCACTAAAAAATGCGTCCCGGAAATACTCGATCATCTCTTCTAAACCTTCATCCAATGTGATTTGCGGAGTAAATCCATGGGTAACCTCTCTAAGTTTCGTGACATCAGCGGATTTCCTTGTAGCGCCTTCCGGCTTGCTGGTATCGAATACCAATTCTACATCCTTGCCGGTAATCTCCAGAATACGCTCGGCTAATTCCCGAATCGTTGTCTCGCGCCCGTGTCCTACATTGACAGGGTCAGCGACAGCATAATGCTCCGTGATAAGCTTAAGACCCAAAGCAGCGTCTTTGCCGTGTACAAAGCTACGGGTTTGGTTTCCACTTCCCCAAATAGTAATCGGATCGTCACCACTCAAAACTTTTTGGATCAACGCAGGCATTACATGAGCTTTGCAAATTTCAAATGGTTCCCTTGGCCCATACGCGTTGAATGGACGCGCGATTGCAACTTCCATGTTATATTCTTGCGCATAATACTGGCCCTGCAGTTCCACCATACGCTTGCCCCATCCATATCCCACGTTGACGGTCTCGGGTACACCTCGATAACCCTCGTCTTCCTTGGTAGGCACACCAGCATCATCAGGGTACACACATGAGCTGCTGACAACAAGAAAACTTCGAACATTCTGCCTCCTCGCTCCCTCAAGAAGATTAAAACCTATCGTTGTGACTTCAGTTAACATCTCCCCATGATGGCTCATACTGTATTCTATACCAAAAGCAGGCGCAGCCAAGTTCATTACAACGTCCTGACCGGAGCAAACCTCCTCGCATTTATCTAAGACTTGCAAATCTACATTATGAAATGAGATTTGATCTATAATCCCGGATAGATTCTCCATGCGTCCTCTGGAAAGGTTATCTGCCACAGTTACCTTTGCCCCTTCAGCGAGGAGCAGCTCAGCCAGATAGGAGCCGATAAAACCGGCACCACCGGCAACAAGCACTTTTTTATCATTCCAGTATGCTTTTGTCATCTATTACCTTCTTCTAATTAACCTGTGAGCCGGTTTGTGCACGGCTTATTAATAACTTTGCGAAATTATAGCATGTTGTGTCATCACCACAAAAAACACTTTTCCGGCTTAAGCATTTTAATTTTACCAAAATTTTCCTCTCGTAACTAACACTCTTAGATAATGTTTTTCTTACGAAAACGTCGATAGGCTTTGCCCAAATTTTTCCTGAATATATTCCTGTCACCAATTCGTTTGCGGGCCCACCTCGGTAATTGCTGTATCTTGGATTCATTATAGGGAATTTTCTGCCAGGGCAGTTCGCAAAGGCCCCTGATAAAAACAGTACCGTCATAGCCGCAGAATATATAAGTAAGTGCAGAACGGTCGGTCCATATTTCCTCCACTGAATTGTTTTCGATTCCGAACAGGTCGAAATATTTCGAATCAACATAAATAGCATTCGATGTTGCGGCTACAAGTTCATAACCTTTCGATTTTGCCAGTTGCATGATGGATAAAATACTGCTGCCATAAGTTATGCTCATATCCCGCGGCTGGACAAACTCCACTTGTGATGGAATAGTTCCATTAAATTCTATTACAACAATCTTCGGTTTGTATTCTTTGACCGCATCCCAGATATGATAGTCATTACCATCAACATCTATTGAGAGTAAGTCAAAGTTCTTGGGTGTTCCGGTGTTCTTAAGAATTGTATCAAGGTTATCATCGACGTTAAATCCGACAAAAGTATTTACTGGTGTAACTTTAGGATTGCTCCCGAAGGTCTTCAGCAGGTCTTTGAATCTTTTTTTATCACCTTCTATAAGAACTGCCGAATAATCCTTATTAACGATGAGATTATAAGTATTACTGAGCTTTTTCCCGTCCCAACTGCCAAACTCAACACACCATTCATCGCTGTCATTTATTACTTCAAGAATCTTTTCAATTATCCCGTCTTCGCCGTGCTGTGAGGTAACTTTTTCGGCGCAATCATTTAGCCATGTGTTCGAATTAGCGCTGTTGTCATGGCCAGCGAAGGAAGTGCCCGCGTGCATAAATATTTTCTCCGATAGTTACAATATTATTCCTTGGTAAACCAGAACATCCCACAAGCATACCTCGAATTTTCTAAGCTGTTAATGTCGATATTTTCTATAAATCGTTTATTATCGTCCGTGCCTGAAAGTTCAACCAGCTTGAGGGCGCCAAAGTAATCAATAATCTGTTTTGGTGAATGAATTCTATGTGCGTTGAAGCAAAGCCTTGGCTTGCCGACAGGTAAGGAAAAAAAAAGGTTGCCGCCCTGTGAAAGACATCGTGAAAGTTCTGACGCTGCTCTCCTCGTGCCCAGTGGGTCTAAGGCATCACCATACCTGCCAAGTCCCACATGTTCTGCTACATGTAAACATGAAATGGATTTTAGTGAATTACTCTCAAAAGGTAATTCCAGGATACTACCCTTTACACTCCGAAGGTTTTTAATGTTCGAAACTTCCAAGGGCCTGATATCAACAAAATGGACATTAGTAATAGCTGTTAAAAAACCAATATAGTTTACATTTGAGCCAATATCTACATGAAGCTCGGTCTTAAGCGAATATATTTTCTTAAAAGCCCATAGGTCCTGGTAAAAATAATGGCTATCGACACGAGTCTTGGACGTTTTGTCAAACAGGCATGGATACGTGTCAACAAGTTTTATCGGCTCGGCACCGTCCATTCTGCTGTAACTGAGCATATCACCCAGGTATCCGGGATATTTAACCAGGCCGGACAGGATTTTTGTCCTGATTAAAGCCCTTTTCCATCTCGTATAAAACTTTGACATGACAGTTTACATACCTCA
>CAZWME010000150.1:0-8672 GCA_964634515.1 uncultured Pirellulales bacterium
CTCAGGCGACAGGTCTCAAAAAATCAGAACATATAACTACCCGCAAAATCGCGTGACCGACCACAGAATTAACTTATCGCTTTACAGCCTGGATAAGATAATGGGCGGTGATATGGGGGAGATAATTGCAGCACTGAAAGAATACGACAGGCAGCAGAGATTACAAAACCTTTAAAGACGCAAGACCAAAGACACAAGACTAAAGACTTAAAGAAAGAAATGCCAAGAGATTTTAAGAATATTACAGCATGGAAATATGCTGATGATTTAGCCGTATTAGTATATTCCAAAACCAAGTCTTTCCCCAAGGAAGAGTTGTACGGGATTACATCTCAATTAAGAAGAGCTGTAGTTTCCGTGCCTACCAATATAGCTGAGGGTGCAAGCAGAGAGCACAAAAAAGAATATCTTTATCTTCTGTATGTAGCCAGAGGCTCGATGGCAGAGGTAGAATATCTATTGCACCTTTCAAAGCGAGTTGGATATTTGAAAGACGATGAGTATAAACAGGTGGAAAATCGGAGACAGGAAGCCGCTAAAACATTACACGGGTTGATAAATTCAGTGAAAAAAGACACCAATAAAACTGAAGACCGTTATTGAGTCTTGTGTCGGGAGTCTTATGCAATGATAGTCGTTGTTACGGGAATGGTTGGCGTAGATAAGAAAAGCTATCTTGAGCAAGTGTGCCGACTCGCCGGTGAAAATGGAAAAGAGGTGCTGCTGTGCAACGTAGGTGATCGGATGTACGCCGAGGCGCCGGACATTCCGGCGGGGAAAATTCTGGATATACAAATGAAAAGGCTGAATTCGCTTCGCCGAAGCGTATTCAAAGACATCATCGCAAAGGCCAAAAAGGCCCCGAACCTGATAGTCAATACTCACGCAACTTTCCGCTGGCGTCATGGACTGTTTCCGGCGGTCGATTTCGACCAGATGCGCCAGCTTAACGCCGATATGTATATCTGCCTGATTGACGGGGTGAGCGCATTACATACACGGCTTGACGCCGAACACTCGGCGGAACACACGCTGAAAGATTTGATAGTATGGCGGGAAGAAGAGATCATCGGCACCGAGATGCTGTGTAAAGGTATTAACGAAAAGATTCCTTTTTACTGCCTTGCCCGCGGCACAGAAGATCTAACTACCGAGACGTTCTACGGACTTGTCTTTAACGTTCAATCCAAAAAAGCATACCTGAGCTTTCCTATGACCGCAGTCGAAGATATGGAAAACGTGCAAAATGAAATTGACAAATTTCGGCAAATGATGAAGCAATCGTTTATCTGCTTCGACCCGGGCGATCTGGAAGAATCGTATCTGCCGTTAAAGGCCCAGCGAGCAAGCGAAAAAGGACTGGACTACGTTGAGGTGACGGCGCTGGGGCGGAAAGTCCGGCTGGATTTACACGAGGTCAAGCAAATCGAGCGCGATATCAACAGCCAGATATACGCCCGTGATTTTATGCTGATCGACCAGTCGGAAATGATAATCAGCTTTATTCCTGCGCTGGATGATGGGAGAGCCGCTATTTCCAGCGGTGTTGAGAGGGAACTCCAGCACGCTCATGAGGCGGCGAAAGAAGTTTATGTCATCTGGACGGCCAAGCAGACTCCTTCGGTATTCATTACACAGACGGCAACGGCGGTTTTCAATACATTAGCTGAGGCCATGGAATGTTTTAAGGAGAAAGGATATGCAAAATAACAAAGCTTACGAAAACTTTCCCCATTGGATACCTTCGCTTTCCTGGACATTAACTTTATCCATTTATGCATTAGGCGCCTATATTTTTTCCCAGCTCGACTTTTTCTTTACGGTTCTCTATCTGATGTTTTGCTTATGGATTGAGCTAAAGATATTGAAGGGAAGCTGTGTTAACTGCTACTATTACGGCAAAACCTGCGGCCTTGGCAGAGGTAAATTATGTGCGGCGCTTTTTAAGAAAGGAAATCCCGAAAGTTTTATTGACAAAGAGATTTCATGGAAGGATTTAATTCCGGATTTTCTGGTGCTGATTTTTCCTCTTATCGGCGGAATCGTTATTTTAATCAGAGATTTCGACTGGCTGATACTGGTTTTAATGGTAATATTGGTCATGCTTTCTATGGGTGGAACTGCATTCATAAGAGGCTCTTTTGCCTGTAAATACTGTAAACAAAAAGAGCTTGGCTGCCCGGCAGAGCAGTTGTTCAATAAAAGTGCAAATGCTGCCGGCTCATAATTCGCTTTGGGTAAGCCAGCTAAAACGTAAACACTTGAGTTGAAAGGTTATAAGTTCAATGACCATCACCGATGAAAAACATTTAGCGGCAGCTATTGACCATACCTTGCTTAATGCGACGGCGACAAAAGAGCGCATCGAACAGTTATGCGAAGAGGCAAAGAGCTATGGTTTTCATACGGTTTGCGTTAACTGCCGGTGGCTTGCTTTGGCATCAGAGCGATTACATAATACGAAGGTAAAAGTCGGCGGTGTGGTAAGTCTGCCGCTCGGCGCCAATACTACGAAAATAAAAGTTGCCCAGGCCAAAGAAGCTGTTTTCGCCGGTGCCGATGAGATTGACATGGTCGCCGATTTGGCCGCAATAATCGCCGGTGACGTACGGTATCTTCAAGCTCAGTTTTCAGGCGTGCTTAAAGTCTGCCGGTCGACGAGACCCGCGGTGGTGCTTAAGGTGATAATAGAATCGGCCGCCCTTAATAATGACCAAAAGATATTCGCCTGCCAGGCAGCGGAAATGTGCGGCGTAGATTTTATAAAGACCAGCACAGGCATGAATCCCGCCGGCGGAGCAACCGTTGAAGATATTAAGCTAATGAAGGAAACGGCCCCGAAGTGCAGAATAAAGGCAGCCGGGGGAATCAAAACGGCAAAGCAGGCCCTTGAAATGTTAGCCGCAGGCGCTGAAAGGATAGGCACATCTTCGGGCGTACAGATTATCAATGAGTTCAGGGCGGGACAACAATGACAGCAGAGGCGGTTGCCAAAACGGACAATCTTATATTCTGCAAGCCGCACTGCAAAGAGATCAGCGCATCCATAGATTTACCGGCTTTGAGCGAAAGGTTCGCCAATCTAAAATCGGCCTCAATTCTCGGCGGTAATGCTGCCAAAGCGGACGCGGACAGATTCAGCTACTGGGCGGCAGAGCCGAAAGAAATATTCGAATTTAGAACGGGACAAAAAGATCCGTTTACGAAACTACAAAAAGTATTAAATAAGTACAAGTTAGTGGATTCCCGCTTGCGCGGGAATGACAAAGAGGAAAGCCACGGATTGCCGAAAGGTGTTTTTTGCGGTGGATGGATTGGATATTTCAGCTACGAACTGGGCAGATATATTGAAAAGCTCCCGGAAACAACAATAGATGATCTTAAGATGCCGCTGATACGGCTTTGCTTTTACGACAGGTTAATTGCGTACGACCATATCGAAGGAACTGTTTGGCTAATTGGCCTGGAATTACAGGGCGATTGTGAAAAACCGCAGGACAAACTTGACTTTCTTGAGCAATTGCTGAGAGAATCTCAAAGAATCCACACCTCACAACCCGGGGCAGCCGACCTTGAAAGAATAGATTTTTCACATATTCGCTGCAATATGGATAAAGAGTACTACCTGCGGACTGTAGAGAAAATCAAACGCTATATCTATGACGGCGAGGTTTATCAGATTAACTTCTCACAGCGATTCGAATTCAAATACGACGCCGAAGCGATAAATCTCTATCACTGGCAAAATCATTATAATCCAAGCGGGTACGCCGCATATATAGATGGCGATAATTTTCATATCGTCAGTGCCTCGCCCGAGATGTTTATCATAATCGATGACGGCTTTATCCGAACCAAGCCGATAAAGGGCACCCGGCGGCGTATCAATGAGACAGCCCGGAACAATCCGCAAGTTAAAGAAACAAATACAAATAATTTCAATGAGCTGCTTTACAGTGATAAAGAACGCGCCGAGCTGAACATGATAATCGACCTGGAGCGTAACGATGTGGCCAAGATCTGCAAGCCGGGGACGAGGAAAGTAACTCAGCCCAGAACGATTGAAAGCTATCCGACGGTTTTTCATGCTGTGGCTACGGTGGCCGGAGAGCTTCGCAGTGAAATAACAATCTGCGATATTTTGAAGGCCATGTTCCCGGGCGGCTCTATCACCGGAGCACCGAAAATCCGCTCGATGGAAATAATCGACGAAACTGAGCCGACTGCAAGGGGCGTTTATACAGGCAGCATCGGCTTTATCGGCATTGACGGCAGTGCGTGCTTGAATATTGCGATACGAACGATTATTATCACAAAGCGAAAGGCCTTCGCCCAGACCGGCGGCGGAATAGTAGCGGATTCAGATCCACAGGCCGAGTGGGCCGAGACAATCACGAAGGCAAGGGCGCTTTTGGCCGGTATAAAAGCAACGAAACAAAGTAAACAACGTATAATAGAGATAAAGAAGAAAAAAACAAAGTCCAAAAAAATAATTACAAAATAAGATGCCGGAATTAATAGCGTACAGCGGATAGCGGATAGCGGATAGCGTAGAGTTATGAAAACAAAGTCCTTCAAAGACCTAATAGTGTGGCAGAAAAGCTATAAATTAGTTTTAGAAATATATACAATAACAAAAGATTTCCCAAAATCGGAAATCTATGGACTTTCACACCAAATGCGTAAAGCTGCTGTATCTATATCATCTAATATAGCTGAGGGATACGGCAGAAAATATAAAAAAGAATACAACCAGTTTTTGTCTATTGCCTATGGTTAATTATTAGAATTAGAAACACAATTCTTGCTATCTAAAGACTTGGGATACGTTAATGAAAATCAAAATATAACCAATTTCTTAAAGGAAGTGGGAAGTATGCTTTACAGAATGCTGAATCCTATTCACTAAATGCTGTAAGCTACAGGCTAATATATGGAAAAAGTATTTCTAAATGACAAGCTAATCGATAGCGACAAAGCCCGCATATCCGCAACGGACAGCGGATTTTTGTATGGAGCAGGGCTTTTCGAGACAATGCGAAGTAACAACGGTGTGGTGTTTGCGCTAGAGGACCATTTAGACAGATTATTTTCCAGCGCCGGGGCTTTATCTATCAATAATCCATACGATAAGAAATATCTCACTGACGCCATCTACGAAATCCTAAAGGCAAACAAATTAACCGATGCACGTTTGCGATTGACACTTAGTAACGGTCCGATGGCCGAGACTGAGGAGCAGCGCAAAGCCACTCTTCTTATCACCGCAACAAAGCTCCAGCCTTACCCGGGGGAATATTATAAAAAAGGCGTTATGGTGATACTTTCGGCATCGAGGCAGAACACCTTCGAGCCGACATGCGGACATAAAACAACAAGCTATTTTTCTCGCATGATTACACTAAACATTGCACATCAACAAAGAGCTGCCGAAGCATTATGGTTCACGACGGACAACCGGCTGGCCGAAGGATGCGTAAGCAATGTGTTTGTTGTAAAAGATTCCGTCATTCATACGCCGGGGATTGAAACGCCTGTCCTTGCGGGCATAGCGAGAAAGACCGTATGTGAAATCGCCTCGACAAACTCAATCAAATTAGTTGAAAAAGATCTTTATATAGACGATGTGCTGGGGGCTGATGAGATTTTTCTGACTAATGTAATTATGCAGATTATGCCGGTAAACAGCGTAGAAAAACACATCGTAGGTGACGGCAAGGTCGGTGCGATGACTAAAAGATTGCAGATTAGTTTCAATGAACTTGTTGAAAGTCAATGCGGGAAAGACAAATGAAGATAAAAGATATTGCAGAGCAAATAGAAAAAATGGTCCCACTTAGCCTGGCACAGGACTGGGACAACGTCGGGCTGCTTATCGGCGATGTGCGGAAAAATGTAAAAAGAATTCTGCTAACTATCGATATAACCGCCGATGTTGTCGCCGAGGCAAAAAGGCTCAAGACCGACCTGATAGTAAGTTATCATCCGGTTATCTGGGACGGCTTGAAAAAAATCACGACAGAAGGCCCGAGCAGCATCGTACATGAATTGATACGCTGTGACATTTCGGTTTTTTCGATACACACAGCGCTGGACGTTGTTTCAGGCGGAGTGAACGACGGTCTTGCGGAGATTATCGGTATTGAGGATGGAAAGCCGATTGGAGATTATGTTGATAATCCAGCGGAAGATAATTACAAGCTTGTTGTCTTTGTACCCGCCGAGTCACTGGCCGACGTTTCAAACGCGGTTTTCGCCGCCGGCGCAGGAGCAATAGGAAATTACAGCGACTGCGGCTTCAGCAACGATGGAACAGGGACCTTTTTACCTACGGAAGGCGCAAAGCCGGCTATCGGCAAAAAAGGACAACTGGAAAAGGTTCTTGAGATAAGATTCGAGACGATTGTGCCTGCCGAAAAACTCGACAAAGTAGCAGCGGCAATGAGAAAGGCCCATCCTTACGAAATGCCGGCTTTTGACATTATCAAACTTTACAACAGCCACAATAAATTCGGCCTGGGCAGAATCGGCAAATTAGCACAACCTTTACGAATAGAACAGATTATCGAGAAAATAAAGCAGCACACCGGCGCTGAAGCCTTCGGCCTGGTTGGCAAAGAAAAACGGCTGGTAAAAACAGCAGCGGTTTGCGCCGGCTCGTGCGGGGCGATTATTAATCTGGTTATCGCGACCAGGGCCGATCTGTATCTCACCGGTGAATTGAAACACCATCAGGCATTAGCCGCAAAGGAAGCAGGCCTGACCTGCATTTGCCTGAGCCATAGCGTATCGGAACGGTTCATATTGAAAAAATTTGCCAAACAGTTGCAAAAAGAGCTAAATTCAGCGACAATAACGATAAGTAAAAAAGACGCAGACCCATTTAAATGGAAAAATATATGACAGAAGAACAACTGGAACGAACAGAAGCGCCATTGCCAAAGGCCGAAACCAGTAAAGATGTTGAAGAGCAACTGGAAGAAACGGAAACACCGTTGCCAAACACTGAAACCAATGAAGATGTCGAAGAGCAGAACGATTTGCCAGAACAGGAGCAAGGTGATGAGCCGACAGTCGAGACTGTAGTGGAGGCGGTCCTTTTTGCCAGCGATGAATCTCTCACCGACAACCGGCTGGCCAAAATCGTTGAGACATCCGGAAAACAGGTCCGTCAATGTATCAAGAACCTGAACGAGAAATATCAGGCCAGCAATAACGCCTTTAGAATAGAGCAAATTGCCGGCGGTTATCAGATGCTTACCCTGAGCACTTACAACTATTGGCTGAAAAAATTACTTCGAGCCCGCAGCGACAGCAAACTAAGCCCCGCAGCCTTAGAGACCCTTGCGATAATCGCATACAAACAGCCGGTTATTCGTGCCGATATCGAGGTCATTAGAGGTGTAGCCGCCGGTGAGGTAATTCGGACTCTTTGCTATAAGGGCCTGGTAAAGATAGTAGGCCGGGCTGAAATCTTAGGCAGGCCGATGCTGTACGGGACGACAAAGAAATTTCTGGAAGTCTTCGGTCTTAATACACTCAAAGACCTGCCAAAAATAGAAGAACTCAAAAAGCCGCCGGCTTAAAACCACCTTACAAACTCATGTAAAATAACTATTTGAGCGGCTATCCACTGACCTTGATAAACAAAATCACACTGTGAGGAATCCAAATCTCTTCCTTGTCATTCTGAAAGGCGGTGAGCACAACCCAACTATCATCCATCCTACTGAAATTACCGTTTATGCTCAATTGGGCTCCGTTAATATTGTCTGTGGTCGGGGAAATTGGAAGAGAGACGCTAGCCCCAAGAGCATCCCGTCGAAATTGAACAGTACAAATAGCTCCAGCCTTGGGAGTGATGCGATTTGCGGCCTGCGAATCCGACGTTTTGCTATCACAACTAATCACAGCGAAAAGTGGCAAAACTATTACAACTATCGCAAGCTTCTTTATAGTCTTCATAAGTACCTCTCTTTAGGGCAAGTAACATGCATTATCTCCATCAGTATCAGCAGTTCATCTTACCCTCAAATTTGTACTGTGTAAAGATTAACCCATCGTTTTTCTATTTGCGTGATTTCCTAAGAGCATTTCGAATGCGCGCAGCCACTCGTTCGGCTAAATATTCGGAGCCCTCGGGGGTAAAGTGAACGTTGCCGTTCGGCTGTTGAATTTCGCTCAGTTTCCGCATAGCGTGAGCATAAAGGTCGTTAATCATCACTCCGTTTTCTTGCATAATTTTCTTCGCGGCCTTGTTGTACTTTATTTCATCACCCTTGAAGCGGCCCGGTTCGCCTTCGGGAACCGGCGTTGTGCTGGCCCAGATTAGCTCAGCACCGGTGACTTTGAATATCTTGACAAGCTTGCGAAGATTCTGTTGATACTCTTCGAATATTAAGTCCAGCTTTCCATTTACATTGTCCTTACGTCCTGGAGTTTTTGCATTGATACTTCGATAACAAAGGTCGTGCAGCCCCCAGTTGAAGTGTATAACGTCCCATTTGCCTTCGCCGAGCCATTCGTTAATCTTTTCCAGACCTATGCCCGTATGTCGGGCATTAGTAGGAACTCGATGGAGATTGACCTTGCCTGCAAGCAACTTGCGCACCGGCAGCGTATAGCCAATCGAGATAGAATCGCCAATCAGAAGAACCCGCGGGAGGCTTGGG